>NZ_JBHVJX010000017.1:97790-198307 GCF_042798755.1 Streptomyces sp. NPDC057743 | reverse complement strand
GCGGTATGCCAGACGTAAAGCGAAGCAGTCTGGCATACCGCCCCCGGAGACCCGTCACCGCACCCAACAGCCCCGCGCAGCGGCAACGCCCGCCGCAGGCGCCACGGCGGGAAAGCCAACCACGTGGGCGGCACGCCAAGCGCAGCGAAACGGCAACCCGCGCGGCGGGAGAGCCAAAAACGTGGCCTAGCGAGCCATCTCGGCTCGCAAGGCCGTCAAGAAGCCGTCGACGTCCGACTCCTCCGTGTCGAAGGCGCACATCCAGCGGACGACCCCCGCGCTTTCGTCCCAGAAGTAGAAGCGGTAGCGCTTCTGGAGGCGTTCGCTGACGTCGTGCGGGAGGCGGGCGAAGACGCCGTTGGACTGGACGGGGTAGAGGATCTCGACGCCGGGGATCTCGCGGGCGCCGGTGGCGAGGCGTTGGGCCATCGCGTTGGCGTGGCGGGCGTTGCGGAGCCAGAGGTCCTTGGCGAGCAGGGCCTCCAACTGGACGGAGACGAAGCGCATTTTGGACGCGAGTTGCATCGACAGCTTGCGCAGGTGCTTCATCGCGCCGACGGCGTCGGGGTTGAGCACGACCACCGCCTCGCCGAAGACGGCGCCGTTCTTGGTGCCGCCGAAGGAGAGGATGTCGACGCCCGCGGCGTTGGTGAAGGCGCGCATCGGGACGTCGAGGGTGGCCGCGGCGTTGGCTATCCGGGAGCCGTCGAGGTGGACGAGCATCTTCCGCTCGTGGGCGTGGTCGCAGATGGCGCGGACCTCGTCCGGGGTGTAGACGGTGCCGAGTTCGGTGCTCTGGGTGATCGAGACGACCTGCGGCATGGCGCGGTGTTCGTCCTCCCAGCCGTGCGCCTCGCGGTCGATCAGCTCGGGGGTGAGCTTGCCGTCGGGGGTGGGGACGGTGAGCAGCTTGAGGCCGCCGATCCGCTCGGGGGCGCCGCACTCGTCGACGTGGATGTGCGCGGTGTCGGCGGCGATCACCGCGCCCCAGCGGTCGGTGACCGCCTGGAGCGCGACGACGTTGGCGCCGGTTCCGTTGAACACCGGGAATGCCTGGGCGCGTTGGCCGAAGTGGCTGCGGAAGACGCGCTGGAGGTGTTCGGTGTACTCGTCCTCGCCGTAGGCGACTTGGTGGCCGCCGTTGGCGAGGGCGAGCGCGGCGAGCACCTCGGGGTGCGCGCCGGCGTAGTTGTCGCTGGCGAAGCCGCGGATCTGCGGGTCGTGGTGCTGGCGGGCGTCGGTCTTCGCCCGGTTCACGGCTTGGGGGTCAGCCACAGACGCTGTCCATTCACTTCCTGGGCGGGCCGGTCCCAGACCCCGGCGATGGCCTCGGCCAGCTCCGTGACGTCGGTGAAGCCCGCGAACTTGGCGTTCGGTCGCTCGGCGCGCATCTGGTCGTTGACGAGCGCCTTGACGACCAGGATCGCAGCGGCGGCGCGGGGTCCTGCGTCGCCCCCCGACTTGCGCAGGCCGTCCGCCATGGCGAGGGTCCACGCCTCGGCGGCGGCCTTGGCCGCGGCGTAGGCGGCGTTGCCCGCGGTGGGTTTGCTGGCGCCGGCGGCGCTGATCAGCAGGTAACGGCCGTTGCCGCTGCGTTCGAGGCCGTCGTAGAAGGCGAGGGAGGTGTGCTGGACGGTGCGGATCAGCAGCTTGTGGAGGGTGTCCCAGTCCGCCAGGTCGGTCTCGGTGAACGTCGAGCAGCCGCGCCAGCCGCCGACGAGGTGGACCAGGCCGTCTACGCGGCCGAATTCCTTCTCCGTGCGGGTGGCCCATTCGCGGGTCTGGTCGCGGTCGAGGAGGTCGACGGTCTCGCCGATGACCGTGGCGCCGCCGTGGGCGTAGCGGGCCGCGTCGACGGCCTCCGCCAGTCGTTCGGGGTTGGAGTCCGAACCGACCACCGTCGCACCGGCCTCGGCCAGCCGCAGGAGGGTGGCGCGGCCCGCCGGGCCGGCCGCTCCGGCCACCGCGATGACCGCGCCCTCCAGCGGCCCCTGTCCGCCCGTCGAAGTACCCATCTCCGTCGCCTCCTCGTCGTCCTGCCCCTGGACGGCCGCCGACCGGGGGTCCCGGTCGGTCCGCACGCTCTTCACCTGGTGATCCTGCTCGTTCCGCGCGCTCGTCACGCCGCCGCCGGCGTATCACTGTGGGCGGTGATGCCCTTGGTGGAGGCGATCACTGCGCGCAGCTTCTTGGCGAGCGCCTCGTAGAACATGCTCAGCGGGAACTCGTCGGGGAGCACGTCGTCCACGAGTTTGCGGGGCGGCCGGTCCAGGTCGAGGGCGTCGGGGCCCTTGGCCCAGGCCGAGCCGGGGTGCGGGGCGAGGTAGCTGGAGACGAGGTCGTAGGCGGCGAACCAGTGGACCAGCTTGGGTCGGTCGATGCCGTCGCGGTAGAGCTTCTCGATCTCGCCGCAGAGCTGGTTGGTGACCTTGGGCGCCCGCTCCCAGTCGATGTGCAGTGTGTTGTCCGTCCAGCGTACGACGTCGTGCTTGTGGAGGTAGGCGAAGAGGAGCTGGCCGCCGAGGCCGTCGTAGTTGCGCACCCGCTCGCCGGTGACCGGGAAGCGGAACAGCCGGTCGAAGATCACCGCGTACTGCACGTCGCGGGCCTGCGGGTAGCCCTCGGCCTCCAGTTTCACGGCCTCCTTGAAGGCGGTGAGGTCGCAGCGGAGTTCCTCCAGGCCGTACATCCAGAACGGCTGGCGCTGCTTGATCATGAACGGGTCGAACGGCAGGTCGCCGTGGCTGTGCGTGCGGTCGTGGACCATGTCCCAGAGGACGAACGCCTGTTGGCAGCGCTGCTGGTCGTCGAGCATCGCGCGGATGTCGTCGGGGAGTTGGACGCCGAGGATCTCCACGGCGGCGGCGCTGACCCGGCGGAAGCGGGCGGCCTCGCGGTCGCAGAAGATGCCGCCCCAGCTGAAGCGCTCGGGGGCCTGGCGGACCGCGATGGTCTCGGGGAAGAGGACGGCGGAGTTGGTGTCGTAGCCGGCGGTGAAGTCCTCGAAGGTGATGCCGCAGAAGAGGGGGTTGTCGTAGCGGGTGCGCTCCAGGTCGGCGAGCCAGTCCGGCCAGACCATGCGCAGCACGACGGCCTCGAAGTTGCGGTTCGGGTTGCCGTTCTGGGTGTACATGGGGAAGACGACGAGGTGTTGGAGGCCGTCGGCGCGCTGCTTGGCGGGCTGGAAGGCGAGCAGCGAGTCGAGGAAGTCGGGAACGCCGAAGCCCTCGTCGGCCCAGCGGCGCAGGTCGGCGACGAGCGCCTGGTGGTAGGCAGCGTCGTGCGGGAGCAGCGGGGCGAGTTCGCGGATGGCGGTGATGGCGCGGTCGACCTCGTGGCGGACGGCGGCGGCGGTCGGTGCGCCCTCGGCGGCGAGGTCGATCGAGCCGTCCTTGGACTGCCACGGGCGGATGGTTTCGACGGCGTCCTTGAGCACCGGCCACGCGAGGTGCGCGACCACGGGCTCGTCGGAGAGAGCGCCGCCCTGGACACCCACAGGCGAAAGAATTTCCGTCATGACTGCCCTCCGGCGGTAGATCGTCCTGTTAAGACCACGGTAACCAGCCAAGGATCACCCATTCAAGTGGGGATGCTGAAAATTATTCTGCCGACTCGCATGGTCACGACTGTTTTTCCTGTGCGTTACGACTTCGATCTCACTTCCTTGCTTCTAGCGTCATGGTCACCGCGTTTTCTCCGGCTCGACGCGGGTAGGACCGAAGGTCGACTCTGGGCCGAACGGGTGACGGTGGTCGGGGATCGGGCGCCGCCGCGGGCGGTGGGTGGGGCGGCGGGGCGTAGCGGGCGTGGCGCGGGGGCACTCGTACGGGCTAGAGGGCACTTGTCCCTACGGCGCTGCCGCACGTCAGCGGATTAGGCTGTGCGCCATTTCGGGCGGCAGTGCGCCGGTGGCCGACTTGTGCACGGAGCCGACAGCAACCGAGCCGACCAGAAGCGAGGCAGCCTTGTCCTTCCTGACCATCGGGCACCGCGGAATGATGGGTGTGGAGCCGGAGAACACCCTGCGCTCCTTCGTGCGCGCCGAACGCGAGGGCGTCGACGCCATCGAGCTGGACCTGCACCTGAGCAAGGACGGTGCGCTGGTGGTGATGCACGACCCGGACGTGGACCGGACCACCGACGGCGCCGGCCCGATCGCCGAGCGCACCCTCGCCGAGCTGCGGGAGCTGGACGCCGGGTACGGCGAGCGGATTCCGGTGTTCGAGGAGGTCGTGGCGGCAGTGCGGCTGCCGCTCCAGGCCGAGATCAAGGACGTCGCGGCGGCGCAGGCGCTGGCCGAGGTGGTGGCCGCGCGCGATCTGACCGGCCGGGTGGAGGTGATCTCGTTCCACGACGAGGCGTTGGCGGCGGTGCGCGGGGCGCTGCCGGGGGTGTGCACCGGGCTGGTCGCCGAGCACTACGACGCCGAGGTCATCGCGCGCGCGAAGGCGGTGGGGGCGGGGTTGGTGTCGTTGGACATCCGGCGGCTGACTCTGGAGCTCGTCGAGCGGGCGCACGCCGCGCAGTTGCGGGTGTTGGGGTGGACGGTGAACACCCATGACCAACTGCGGCTGGCGCGGGGGTTGGGGCTGGACGGCGTGGTGACCGACCGGCCGGAGATCCGGCGGGCGGTGCGCTTCACCGCGTAGCGCTCGGTCGGCGCGGGTCCGAACCCGGCGCGCGGGCCGCCGGGTTCGGGAAACGTGCAGTTCACAGCGGTGCAATCTGCTTCCAGCATGCGGACGTTGGGGCCGGTGATCTCGACAGATCGGGCGGTGCACTGCCACTCTCCGGGCATGCATCCCTCCCGACGCCGCGTGCGTCTGACCGTCTGCGCCACCGTCGTGCTGCTCGGCACGGCGGTCGGCTGCGCCCCGCAGGACGCCGCCCCGGGCGGCACGCAGGCCGCTGGGAAGCGGAGTTGTGCGCCCGGCCGGCTGGCCACCGTGACGCCGGGGACGGTGACCGTCGGCACCGACGAGCCCGCCTACGCGCCCTGGTTCAACGACGACGACCCGGCCAACGGCAAGGGCTACGAGTCGGCGGTGACCTACGCCGTGGCGGCGGAACTGGGGTACGGCAAGGGCGCGGTGCGGTGGCGGAACGTGCCGTTCAACAGCGCCTTCGCGCCCGGTGCGAAGACCTTCGACTTCGACATCAACCAGGTGTCGATCAGCGCGTCGCGCAGGCAGGCGGTGGCGTTCTCGTCCGGCTACTACGACGTGCGACAGGCGGTGGTGGCGCTCAAGGGCTCCAAGGCGGCCGGCGCCAGGAGCATCGCCGACCTCAAGGGCGTACGGCTGGGCGCGCAGGTCGGCACCACCAGCCTCGACGTCGTCAACGACACCATCCGCCCCGACCGGCCCGCCGCGGTCTTCCAGAAGAACGATCTGGCCAAGTCCGCGCTGAAGAACGGCCAGGTGGACGCGATCCTGGTCGATCTGCCGACGGCCTTCTACATCACCTCGGCGGAGCTGAAGGACGCCGTGGTCGTCGGGCAGTTCGCGCAACGGGGCCCGGCCAAGGAGCAGTTCGGGCTGGTGCTGGACAAGGAGAGCCCGCTGACCGGCTGCGTCACGGCGGCGGTCGACGCGCTGCGCCGCAAGGGCACGCTGGCCGCGCTGGAGAAGCGGTGGCTGGCCGACGCGGTCGACGTTCCGGTACTCAAGTGACGTACGGGGAAGGGGAGATGACGCAGGCGGGGCGGGTGGCGGCGGGTGCCGGGGCCGGCGTGGTCGAGGACGGTTACGTGCCGTCGTGGCGGCGGGTCGAGCGGGAGCGGTACCGGCGGGTCCGGGCGCGGCGGGCCGTCGCCATCGCGGCGCTGAGCACGCTGGTCACCGGGGCGGTGCTGGTGGTGGCGGTGGTCAACTCGCCGGGCTGGCCGCGCACTCGGGAGACGTTCTTCAGCCCGGAGTATGCGCGGATCGCGCTGCCGAAGGTGCTGGAGGGGCTGCTGTTGAACCTGCGGCTGCTGGTGGTGTGCGGGGCCGCGGTGTTGGTGATCGGGCTGCTGCTGGCGGTGGCGCGGACGCTGCGCGGGCCGGTGTTCTTCCCGCTGCGGGCGCTGGCCACCGCGTACACCGACTTCTTCCGCGGAATGCCGCTGATCATCTGCCTGTTGATGGTGGTGTTCGGGGTGCCGGCGCTGCGGCTCCAGGGGGTCACCACCGACCCGGTGGTCCTCGGTGGCGCGGCGCTGGTGCTGACGTACTCGGCGTATGTGGCGGAGGTCTTCCGGGCCGGCATCGAGTCGGTGCACCCCTCGCAGCGGGCGGCGGCCCGGTCGTTGGGGTTGACCAGCGGGCAGGCGCTGCGCTTCGTGGTGCTGCCGCAGGCGGTGCGTCGGGTGGTGCCGCCGTTGCTGAACGACCTGGTGTCGCTCCAGAAGGACACCGGGCTGGTGTCGATCGCGGGCGCGGTGGACGCGGTGTACGCGGCGCAGATCATCGCCGGCAAGGACTTCAACTACACGCCGTACGTGGTGGCCGGGCTGGTCTTCGTGGCGCTGACGATCCCGATGACCCGCTTCACGGACTGGGTCACCGCCCGGATGGACCGCCGGCGCGCCCAGGGAGGGACGGTATGAGCACGACGGACGGGGCCGCGACGGCGGGGGCGGTGGACGCGGCGGACGGCGGGCCGGTGCTGCGGATGGAGGCGGTGCGCAAGACGTACGGGCGCGGGCGGAGCGTCGTGCTGCGGGACGTGGATCTGGCGGTCGCCCCGCACAGCGTGACGGTGCTGATCGGGGCCTCCGGGTCCGGCAAGTCCACGCTGCTGCGGTGCGCCAATCTGCTGGAGGAGATCGACGACGGGGCGATCTTCCTGGACGGCGAGGAGATCACCGATCCGCGGGTGGACGCGGACGCGGTGCGCCGGCGGATCGGCGTGGTCTTCCAGGCGTACAACCTCTTCCCGCACATGAGCGTGCTGGACAACGTCACGCTGGCGCCGCGCCGGGTGCACGGGGTGCCGCGCGCCGAGGCCGAGGAGCGGGCCGGTGCGCTGCTGGCGCGGTTGGGGCTCGACGGGCGGGCCGGGGAGTATCCGGACCGGCTCAGCGGCGGCCAGCAGCAGCGGGTGGCGATCGCCCGGGCGCTGGCCGGGCGGCCGCGGTTGCTGCTGCTCGACGAGATCACCGCGGCGCTCGATCCGGAGCTGGTCGGCGAGGTGTTGACGGTCGTGCGGGACCTCAAGGAGGAGGGCATGACGATGGTGATCGCCACCCATGAGATGGGGTTCGCCCGGGAGGTCGCCGACCAGGTGTGCTTCCTGGAGGGCGGGGTGGTGCTGGAACGCGGGGCGCCGGAGCGGGTGTTCGGCGCTCCCGAGCACGCCCGGACCCGGCAGTTCCTCCAGCGGATCACCGAGGCCGGGCGGCTGTGAGCGGTGCGGCGACCGGCGGGCCGGTCAGCCCAGCGCCTTGACCAGCAGTTCGAACTCCAGGTCGGCGCGCTGCGGGATGCCGAACCGCTCGTCGCCGTACGGGAACGGGCTGAGCTCGCCGGTGCGGCGGTAGCCGCGCCGCTCGTACCAGGCGATCAGCTCCTCGCGCTGCCGGATCACGGTCATCCGCATCTCCCCGGCGCCCCAGGTGGCGCGGGCGACCCGCTCGGCCTCGGCGATGATCGTCTTGCCCAGGCCGGCGCCCTGGAGGGCGGGCCGGACCGCGAACATCCCGAAGTAGGTGTGGTCACCGCGGTGCTCCAACTGGCAGCAGGCGACCAACTCGCCGTCCTGTTCGGCGATCAGCAGCCGGCCGCTCTCGTGGCGCACCGCCGCGCCGACGCCCTCGGGGTCGGTCCGCTGCCCCTCCAGCAGGTCCGCCTCGGTCGTCCACCCGGCCCGGCTGGCGTCCCCGCGGTAGGCCGCCTCCACCAGGTCGACGAGCTCGGGGATGTCGTCCGCGGTGGCGGTGCGGAAGGTCAGCGAGGTGGTGGACATGGCGCGCGGGGTCCTCTCGGGACGTAAGGATGGCTGACGGGAGGCTAACAAGAGGCGGGCGCCGGCGGCAGGGCCGGAGGTCCCCTGCTCCGGGCGGTGCGGACCGTGAGATGCGCCGTGTCAGGCACCCCGGGCCGGGCGCGCGGCGTAGGGTCCCTGGCATGGTGCAGGTACTGAGCAGCAGGGTGCTGTTGCGGCCGGCCGATCCGGAGCGGTCGCGGGCGTTCTACGGCGAGGCGCTGGGCCTGGCGATCTACCGGGAGTTCGGTACGGGGCCGGAGCGCGGCACGGTGTACTTCCTCGGCGGCGGCTTCCTGGAGGTGTCCGGGCGGGCCACACAGGCGCCTACGCCGACGCTCCAGTTGTGGCTCCAGGTGGCCGACGCGGCGCGGGCGCACGAGGAGTTGGTCGGGCGCGGGGTGACGGTGCTGCGGCCGCCGGTGCGGGAGCCGTGGGGGCTGATCGAGATGTGGATCGCGGATCCGGACGGGCACAAAGTCGTCATCGTGGAAGTGCCGGCGGACCATCCGCTCCGCTACCGGCCCTGACGCAACGCGGCCGCGGCCTGATGGGCCCCGGTCGCATTCCGCGGGCATACGAAGTCGCCGTCCTTGCCAGCCCAACTCCCGTCTCAGACACCGTCGCTGCATGGTCCGACGATGTGGCCTCGGCCTGGTGGCACCGCCCACGGCCCCGACGAGATCCGCCGCCTCAGCAGGCGGCGCTCCGCGCCACCCGGCCGTCGCGTCACCTGTCAGTGATCGCGGAGAGCCATGCGGTGTCCTCCGGGCCCGGCGCTTCGAGGTCGGGCGCGGGCAGCCAGCGGACCTCGCCCGAGCGCAGGGCGACCGTGGCCCGTGGCCGCATCGGCTCGTCGCCCCTGCGTGCCAGCAGGACGAGTTCCCAGACCGTCGCCGTCATGGCGTCGAGCCGGGTGGCGCAGTCGGCGGTGACGCGCCGCGGATCGCGGGTCCGGCCCAGGGACAGGTGTGGGGTGAAGTTCTTGGCGGGCCCACGACAGCGCGGGAACCGCTGCTGCAGTACGCGGTGCAGGTCTGCCCACGGTGCCTTGCCGGCGGCCGTCGGTTCGAGCCACACCGTGACGTACGCCCTGTGTCGGAAGGTGCGCACGCCGCTCAGGCGGGCGGTGAAGACCGGCGTCTCGGCCATCGCCGCGGCGAGCAACGGGGCCGCCCGCTCGAAGTCGGACTCCGGCACGAAGCCGAAGAGCACGTTGACGTGCGGCGGCCAGCGGTGGATCTGGGGATCGTAATCCCGGCGGACGTCCTGGATCGGCGGCCACAGCTCCGCAGGCGGGATCCAGGCCAGCGCCGTGCGGGCCGTCGGGAGCGCATCGAGGACGCCGGCGGGCTCGCCCCCGACGAGGCTCGGGTGCGCGTGCGGGGCCCGCACCCGGCCGGCCCCCGACGCGTCGATGCGGTCCATACCCGTGGTCCGGTCCCAGACCACCTCGCCGTCCGCCTCGATGAACATCACCCGGTGCCACGGGATGTCGCCCCCGGGCACGAAGGAAGTCAGCGGGATGCGTGCGACGGCAGCCCTGCGCTGGCTGATCCCCAGCACGAACCGGGTCGGGTCGAACCGCGGGTCCCAGCGGACCCGGTGATAGATCTCGTCACTGGTTCGCACCACGCCTCCTCTCCCTCCTTCCCCCTCTCCCTCCAGGGTGCCGCCGACCCTGCCCTCGACGGCTGCTGAGCACCGCACCGCGACGCATCCACCGCGGTACGTGAGGACACCGGCGTACGCCGAGGCGCGTTGCTGGCGCGATCAGCTCGCGAACGGCGAGCGGGGCGGCCGCCTTCAACTCGGTTTGTTGGAAAGGGAATCGGAAGGGACAGGAAGGGATCGGAAGGGGATCGGCAGCGAACCGGCCGCGGTCGCGGGGCGCCTTCCGCGACCGCGGCGAGGGTCTGCCCCTGAGCCCCTTAGGGAGTTTTTTCGGGATGCGCCGGATCGCCCAGGTCAGGCTTGCTGACCATCTGCTGGTGCACCTTGGGCGCATAGAACCACAAGCCGACGCCGACAAGAATCACGAGAGCGCCGATGACGCCGAAGTACGGTCCCGAGGTAGCCGCGCTGTAGTACTTCGAGACCTGGGCGATGAGGCCCTGCGCCGCGGAGTCGGAAGCGTAGTTGAGGCCCACGACCTGAGACGCGAAGGCGAGGGGCGCGAGCTGTGTAGTGGCCGACAGGCTGACAGGATTGACGAACAGTTCGCCGATCGCGATCAACCCGAGACTCGCCAGGGGCCAGGCCGGATTCGCCGGGGTGCGTGGCCCATCAAGGAACCAGGGCAAGAAGAGGAGGGCGAATCCGGCACCGGTGAGGATCAGGCCGATGGCGAACTTCTGCGGGGTCGTCGGCTGTCGGCGGAGCTTTGTCCACAGGGACGCCACGATGGGCGCGAAGGCCAGCATGACAACCGGGTTGATTACCTGCGACAGCGTGGGGTCGAGATGGAATCCCCAGGCGTTGAGGTCCGTCTGCTGGTCAGCGTAGCTTGCCATGACGGTGGACTGTTGCTCCTCGACGAACCAGAACACCATCATGGCGATGAAGAGAGGAATAAAGGCCAGCACGCGGCCGCGCTCGACAGCAGTGACCTTGCTGCTGCGCAGCATGACGATGAAATATATTGCGGGCACAACGAGCGCGAGCACGCTGACCGAGTTGACGACACCGTCGGCGCTCAGATGACCGTTGATCCCCAGTATGGTGATTACCGCCGCCAACGCGAGAATGCCGCCGCCGAGCGCTCCGTACACGCGGTTTCGCTGGTGGGGCTCTAGCGGGTTGGGGACCTGCATACCTGCGTCGCTCAGAGTTTTGCGGGCACGCAGTAGGTATTGGACGAGGCCAATGGTCATGCCGACCGCGGCGGCGCTGAACCCCCAGTGGAAGTGGTTTCCCTGCGAGCTCGCCTGGTTGGGCTCCGTCAACAGGTCCCCGACGATGATGGGAGAAAGGAAGGACCCAATTTGCACGCCCATGACGAACAGCGTGAACCCGGCGTCACGGCGGTTGTCGCCTTCTTCGTAGAGGTCGCCGACGTTCTTCGTGATGTTCGGCTTCAGCAGGCCCGTACCGACGACGAGCAGGATCATGGAGGTGTACAGGGCCAGTTGACCCCCACTCGGCACTGCCAGCGCGACGTGGGCACACACGATGAGGACGCAGCCCCAGGTGATGGAACGACGAGCGCCCAGAATCCGGTCGGCCACCCACCCGCCGGCGATGCCGGACATGTAGAGAGCCGCGCCGTATATGGAGACGAGGCTCATGGCCAGATTCTTGTCGAGCCCCAAGCCGCCATGGGCGGCCTGGTAGTACATGTAATAGAGCAGAATTGCTTTCATGCCGTAGTAGGAGAAACGCTCCCACATTTCCGTCATGAAGAGCGTGGAGAGTCCTCGCGGGTGCCCGAAGAATCCCTTTTGCGAAATAGTGTCAGGTGTGGGGGTATGTGCTGACATGGGACCTCGCTTTCCGTCGGCCAGTTATGCGGAGTAGCGTTTACGCATACCGCCCGCCGGTTACCGCACGTCAGAGCGGCACGCTTGCCGGATTACCGCAAGCCTCGCTACCGACCGGCACCCACGGAAAACCTCCCATGCCGCCCTATGTCATTTGCGTAAAACTCACCCCGCTTTAGTTAGCCGATCACGCCGTCATCGAAGCCGTCAACCTACGAAACAAGCCAACAGAAGGCCGGGGGTCACGTCTCGAAAGACTCGGTATCCGCTCAAGTTGATCGCATAAGTCATTCACTTAACTCATTTCAGCTACAGAGGGCATATGTGCACCGAGTGACCGGTAGAAGCCGGCGGCTCGGCGGCATCAGTGCGTGCGGTGCAACTCTGGCCTGCGAAACGGTAACTGGTGGTAGCCGGCCGCGGTCGCTGGCGTCGCGGCATGACCACCACGGAACACCCGCTGGGCGGGGAGCACTTCGATGTTGTCATCGCGGGCGGCGGGCCGGTCGGCCTGGCGCTGGCGGGGGAGTTGCGGCTGCACGGGTCGCGACGCTCGCCCTGGAGAGGGGCCGGCCCGGGGAGGGCGAGCCGCGCACGCTGATGGTGCACTCCCGGACGCTGGAGAGTCTGGACCGGCGCGGGCTGCTGGCGGAGTTCGCCCAAGCCCAGGAGCGGTTGCCGGGGCTCGCGGCCTTCCGGCGGAACGTCGACGACCGCGGCGCCCGCGGTCACGGCTGACGCAGGACGACACCGGGGTCACCGTCCGGGTGCGGACCGCGGACGGCGAGTCGGAGGTGCGCGGGGGCTTCCTGGTCGGGTGCGACGGCGGGCGCAGCGCGGTCCGCGAGGGCGCCGGGATCGGCTTCCCGGGCACCGATGCGTCGCTGATCAGCCGGATGGGGCGGGGCACCGTCGAGGTGCACGGGGGCGGGGAGTTGCCGGCCGCCTGGGAGCGGACCGACCGGGGCTGGTTCATGCGGATGCCGGACGGGCGGATAGCCGTCACCGAGTGGGACCCGGCAACGGCGCCGGAGGGGCCGGCGACCGCGGCGTAACTGGCCGCGGGCATCGAGCGGGTGACCGGGGTGCGGATCACCCTGACCGACGTGGACTTCGTCAGCCGCTTCCCCGACAGCGCCCGGCAGGCGGACCGGTACCGCGCGGGTGTTGGCGAACACCCGCGCCCAGGTGGCGCTGATGCGGCCGGGTCCCCAAGTCGACGCGCTGCGCGAGCTGTTCACCGAGCTGATGGCGATGGAGGAGGTGAACAAGTACCTCAGCGAGATCGTCTACGCCACCGGCATCCGCTACGACCCGGGCCCGGACGGGCACCCGTTGGCGGGGACGTTCCTCCGCGATCTGCCGTTGACGACGGCGGACGGGCCGACCCGGCTGGTGGAACTGCTGCACCCGGGGCGGCCGTTGCTGCTGGGGCTCGACGGCGCAGCGGGCGCGGACGGGCTGCGCAAGGCCGCGGCGGGGTGGGCCGACCGCGTCGCGATCGTCCCGGCCGACGCCGAGGAGGTGCCGGCGGCGGCGCTGCTGGTGCGCCCTGACGGCTATCTCGCCTGGGCGTGCGACGCCCCGGTGACCGAGGACGCGCTGCGGGCGGCGCTGACCGTCTGGTGCGGCCCGGAGCGGCCGGCGGCGGGCTGACCGGCCGGCGGTCGGCGACCGGCGCGCCTGGTACGGACCGGGCGGCGCCCTGCGCTCCCGCAGTGCGCCCGTGCGCTCCCATGTGCCATGCCCCGGGCGGGAATCCTGCGGGTGATCTCCGTCCCGCTCTCCGTCCCCCGGTCCGGGAGGTGTGGCATGCATACGCCGCCGCTGGTCGGTTGGTTGCTGGTGGCGCTGTGCGCCGCGACCGGCGGCTACTGCCTGTCCCGGATGCGCCGCGGGTCGCCGGCCCAGCGGGCGACGGCTCGGAGCGAGGCGCTGATGGCGGGGGGTATGGCGGTGATGGCGCTGCCCGCGTCCGTGGTGGCGCCGCCGGCGTGGGCGCCCTGGCCGTACGCCGTGGTGTTCGGCGCGGCGGCGCTGTGGGCGCTGCTGCGGCGCCATCTGCACCACGCGGTGGGCGCGCTGGCGATGGTCTATATGGCGCTGGCGATGGTCGGTATGCCTGGCATGCCTGGCATGTCGGGGGCGTCGGGGGCGTCAGAGGCACCAGGGATGCAAGGGATGCCGGGGATGCAGGGCGCGCACGGCATGACGGGCATGAGCGGCGCGGCCGGGGCGGGGCATGCGGTGCCGGCCGGAGTGCCGCTGGTGACCGGGGTGTTGCTCGTCTACTACGTGGTCTATGTGCTCGCCGCCGGGGTGCGGTTGGCGCCGGGCGGCCCGGCCTCCGACGCGGGGCCCGCCGCGCGCCCGGGTGCGCCCGGTGTGTTGCGGGCCTGTCAGGTGGCCATGGGGGTGGGCATGCTCGCCATGCTGCTGGCGCTCTGAGGGACGCCGCCGGGAACGGAGTTGCGCCGCCCCAGGGGCGCGTCGATCCGCGGCGTGGCGTGCGTCACTTCCGCCGCCGGACCGTACCAACCAGTAGTCGGCCGCTCATAGGCTGTGGCCATGATGGTCCCCCTCACGCTGATGACTCTCGGCGTGCTGGCCGCGGCGACGGCGCCGCGCCTGATGGCCCGTTCCAACTGGCCGGACCGGGAGCCGGTGCTCGCCTTGTGGGTGTGGCACTGCGTGGTGGCCGGGGTGCTGCTCTGCTGTGTGCTCGCCATGGCGCTGAGCGCGGCCGCCGCCTGGGAGGCGGTGCGCAGCCCGGTCTTCGGCTTTGCCCCGCGGGTGGTCGTCGAGGCGTATGCGCTCAACACCTACGGGCCGTGGGCCGGTGTGCTGGCGCTGTTGCTGGCGGGCGGCGGCGCGTGGACGGTGGTGGCGCTCACCCGCGAGGTGCGGGCGGCGCGGGCCCGCCGCCGGCGGCGCCGGGCCGAGCTCCGGCGCCGTTCGCCGCTGCTGCCCGGCGAGGACCCGCGCGGCGGCCGCCTGGTGGTGCTGGAGGGCGACCGGCCGGCCGCCTGGCTGTTGCAGCACCACCCCGCGTCCCAAATGGTCATCACCACCTCGGCGTTGCAACGCCTGAAGGGCCGTCAGCTCGATGCGTTGATCGCCCACGAGCAGGGGCACCACCGGGCCCGGCACGACGTGCTGTTGCACTGCGCGTCGGCGCTGGCGACCGGCTTCCCGCAGATCCCGGTCTTCGCCGCGTTCCGCGACCAGGTGCACCGGCTGGTCGAGTGGGCCGCCGACGACGTCGCCTCGCGCCGCTTCGGCCGGCTGACGATAGCCCTGGCGCTGGTCCAACTCAACGAGGACAGCGGGGTGTTCGGGCCGTGTCCGCCCCAGCTCGCGCAGGTCCCGCAGCGGGTCGACCGGCTGCTGGCGCCGGCCGCCCGGCTCACCCCCGGCCGCCGCCTGGGGATGACCGCCTGCGCCGTGCTGCTGCCCGCCGTACCGCTCGTGGTGACGTTCTGGCCGGGCCTGAACGCGCTGACCTGACCCGACGGCCGGGACGGGGTCACCATGGAGTCATGACGACCCTCAACGGCACGCCCGGCGGGCCGGCCGACGGCCGGATCACCGGCGTCCTGTTCGACTTCTCCGGGACGCTGCTGCGCATCGAGCCGACCGAACCCTGGCTCCGGGCCTCCCTCGCCGCCTTCCACGCCGCCCCGGGCACCGCGCCCTGCCCGCTCGGCGACGCCGAGATCACCGAGCTGGCCGCCGCCCTGGCCCGGGCCGGCGCCCTCCCCGGCGGGCCCCCGCCGACCACGCTCCCCGACCCCCTGACCGCCCTCTGGGAGGCCCGCGACCGCGAGGCCCGCCACCACCGCGCCCTCTACACCGGTCTGGCCCGCCAAGTACCCCTCCCCTACCCCGAGTTGTACGACCCGCCGGGCGGCCGCTCGCTCTACGACGTGCTCTACGACCGCCATATGACCCCGGACGCCTGGCTGCCCTACCCCGACGCCGCCGAGGTGCTCACCGCACTGCACCGCCGCGGCATCCGCACCGGCGTCCTCAGCAACATCGGCTGGGACCTCCGCCCGGTCCTGCGCGCCCACGGCCTGGACCGCCATCTCACCGCCTGCGTCCTCTCCTACGAGCACGCCCTCCAGAAGCCGGACCCGCGCCTCTTCGCGCTCGCCTGCGACGAGTTGGGCCGCTCCCCCGGGCAGGTCCTGATGGTCGGCGACGACCGGACCGCGGACGGCGGCGCCACCGCCGTCGGCTGCGGCTACTTCCCGGTCGACCACCTTCCCGTCGACCACCGCCCGGACGGATTGCGACCCGTTCTGGATCTGGTCGACCAAACCGTGTGATCGTCGGGGCGCGACGGGCGGCAACGCCGGCCCCGCCGCGCCCCGTCCCGTTCCGTCGCATCCAGGAGGCCCGCCCCATGTCCACCCCGTACCTCGACGCGCTGTTCTCGCTCTCCGGTCGGCGGGCCCTGGTGACCGGGGGCAGCTCCGGGATCGGGCGGGCCATCGCCGAGGCGTTGGGCCGGGCCGGCGCGGAGGTCGTCCTGATGGCGCGCCGGCCGGAGCCGTTGGCGGCCGCCGCCGGGGAGTTGCGGGCGGCGGGCCTCACCGCGGACTGGGTCGCCGCCGACCTGGGCGACCGGGCGGCGGTGCGGGCCGGCGCGGACGAGGTGGCGCGCCGCTTCGGCGAGCCGGACATCCTGGTCAACTCGGCCGGCGTCAACCCCCGCCCGCCCATGGGCGAGTTGAGCACCGAGGAGTGGGACCGCACGATGGCGGTCAACCTGGACGCCCCGTTCCTGCTGGGCCAGCGGTTCGGCCCCAAGATGGCCGAGCGGGGTTGGGGTCGCATCCTGCACCTCGCCTCCCAGCAGTCGATCCGGGCGTTCGGCAACAGCGGCGCCTACGGGGTGTCCAAGGCGGGGTTGACGGCGCTGACCCGCTCCCAGGCCGAGGCATGGTCCCGGCACGGCGTCTCCGTCAACGCCCTCGCCCCGGGCTTCGTGCGCACCCCGCTCACCACGGAGGTCTACGCCGACCCGGACCGCGTCGAGGCGATGGCCCGCCGGACGATGGCCGGCCGCACCGGCGAACTGTCCGACTTCGCCGGCGCCGCGGTGTTCCTGGCCGGCCCGGGCGCGGCGTATCTGACCGGCCAGACGGTGTTCGTGGACGGTGGGTTCTCGGTGACGTGAGGGGTGGGCAGGGGCCGCATTCCCCCTGTCGGGCCCTGTTACCCGTCGGGTCCCCGTTACGCGTGGGGCCCCCGTTGCCCGTGAACGGGGTCAACCGCCCAGGCGGCTCAGTCCGTTGCCAGGGTGTGGTAGTTCGTGGGGGTGAGGACGGGGTCGCGGGGAGTACCGCGGAAGACCTGTTGGGCGTGCCAGGCGCGGTGCCGTTCGGCGACCGGTGCGAAGCCGGGCTGGGGGCCGAGGACCGGTTGGCCGGCGAGGGCGAGGACCAGCCGGCGGCTGGCCTCGTTGCGGCCGACGAAGCGCTGGGAGACCTGGATGCGGTGGTCGTTCCCGAGACCCAGGACGCCCTTGTCGAAGAGCTTGTAGTGCAGGGCGCACAGGCACAGGCCGTTGTCGACCTCGTCCGGCCCGTCGTGGCTCCACCAGCGCACGTGCACGGCCTCCAGCCCGACCGGGCTCCTGCGCAGCCGGGCGTCGCCGAGTCCCCCGTCGTAGCCGCAGAACGCGCACTGGTACTCGTAGGCGGTGAAGACGAGTTCGCGCATCCGCGGGTCCCGTTGGCGTCGGGCCGTGCCGTCCGTGGGGTGCGCGGGGGCGAGCTCGGCGCGCTCCAGGTCGAGGCCGACCGCCTCGCACAGGTCGCCGTGCAGGGACGGCGGGAAGTGGGCGTCCAGCGCCACCCTGACCAGGCGGCCGAGCAGCGTCGGGTCCCCGGCGAGGGCGTCCCGCAGGCCGGGGGCGAGGCTGCCGGTGGCTCCGCTGGAGCGGAGTTCGCCGACCTTGGCGCCGGGGCTGCCCGGTCCCCGGTCGGTGCGGACCTCCCACACGCCGTCGCTGACGAGGTGGTGGAAGGGGTACGCGGGGGTCGTCGGGTTCGGGGGGCCGTACTCGGCGAGCAGGCGCTTGAGGTCGTCCTCGACGGCGGTGTACCGGAGTTCGGCGTCGGCGTCCCGCTGGTAGCTGCCGAGGGCGTAGAGGAGCAACAGCGGCTTGTGCGGGGCGCGGACGCCGTTCTGCGTCCACCGTCTGAGGTCCACCACCCGTTCGAGCCAGTCCATAACGGGTCAGGGTAGTTCGTTGCGCAGACGTTTCTGCAGGGAAGGGGGCGCGCCGGTGAGCGCTCACGGGGTCGGGTGGTCCGGGGGTGGGGAGGCGGCGATCACGTCGTCGTGGATCTGCCGGCGGGTGGAGTTGACCATCTCGTTGATGGCCGCGGCCAGGGGGAGGATCTCGCCGGGGCGGTCCAGGGTCACGAACCGGTCGGTGGACTCGTCGAGGAAGGCCATGGTCCGGTGCATGAAGGCGCGCGCCTCGGGGGTGACGGGCAGGGCGTCGGCCTTGATCAGGTTGAGCATCGTCTCCAAGGCCCGGGCCAGTTCGCGGACCACTTCGCGCATCTCGACGTCATCGCGCATCTCGACGTCATCGCCGTCGCGGTCGGGGACGTGCTCGCCGTCGCGCTCGCGGTCGGGGGTGCGGTCGCCTTCACAGTCACCGGAGTTCATTTCTCTACGATCCCGGATCGGGGGTGCGGAATCCAGGCTTTCCGCCGCATCTCACCGATTCGGGGCGGTAGTTGGTGGGGCCGAAGTTGGTGGGGCGGAAGTTGGTGGGGTGGTGCCTGGTGGCATGGTGGTCGCTGGGCCCGTCAGCGCCGTGATCCGCGGTGCGCGACCGGTCGTCCCGCCCGCGTCGCCAGTTCGCGGGCCCGGGCGTGCGCCCAGGCTTCCGCCGCCAGGACGTCCGGCAGGGTGAGCGCGGCCCCGTCGGCGGGGGTCTCGTGCTCGGCCACCACCGCGGTGACCGTCTCCACGATGCCGGTGAACGGCAGCCGGCCGGTGAGGAACGCGGTCACGCACTCCTCGTTCGCGGCGTTGAAGACCGCCGGGGCCGTGCCGCCCAACTGACCCACGTGTCGGGCGAGTTGGACCGCCGGGAACGCCTCCGTGTCGAGGGGGAGGAACTCCCAGGCCAGGGGCGCGGTCCAGTCGAAGGTGGGGGCCGCGTCGGGGATGCGCTCGGGCCAGCCGAGCCCGATGGCGAGCGGGCCGCGCATGTCCGGCGGGGCGGCCTGCGCCAGCGTCGAACCGTCGGCGAACTCCACCATGGAGTGCACGGCGGACTGCGGGTGGACGACGACCTCGATCCGGTCGAAGGGGAGGGCGAAGAGCAGCTGCGCCTCGATGACCTCCAGGCCCTTGTTGACCAGGGTCGCGGAGTTGACGGTGATCGTCGGGCCCATCGACCAGGTGGGGTGGGCGAGCGCGTCGGCGGGCGTGACATCGGCGAGTTGGGCCCTGGTGCGTCCCCGGAAGGGGCCGCCGGACGCGGTGAGCAGCAGCCTGCGCACGTCCGCCCGGGCGCCGGCGGCGAGCGCCTGGAAGAGCGCGGCGTGCTCGGAGTCGACCGGGACGATCTGTCCGGGCCGGGCGAGTTCCGCCACCAACGGGCCGCCGGCGATCAGCGATTCCTTGTTGGCGAGCGCCAGGGTGCGGCCGGCCTTCAGGGCGGCGAGCGTCGGGGCGAGGCCGATGGAGCCGGTGATGCCGTTGAGGACCGTGTGGCAGTCGGAGGCGGCGAGTTCGGCCGCCGCGCCGGGGCCCGCGAGGATCTCGGGCGGCGGCTCGGCCCGGTACTGCGCGGCCAGCGCCTGACGCAGCGCCGGTACCACGTCCGCGCGGGCCACCGCCACGGTGCGCGCCCCCAACCGGCGTGCCTGGGCGGCGAGTTGCCCGACCCGTTCGCCGCCGGCGGCGAGCCCGGTGACGCGGAACCGGTCGAGGTTGCGCCCGATCAGCTCGACGGCCTGGGTGCCGATCGAACCGGTCGAGCCGAGGACGACGACGTCCCGGCGGCCCGCGGCCGGTGTCGGGGGGCGGTGCGGGTCGGCGAGCGGGGGCCAGGTCATGGGGTGCGGGCCGTCTGCTGGGCGATGAAGGGGTGGTCGCGCTCGATCGGGCCGAGCCGGGCGGCGCCGCCGGGTGCGCCCAGCTCGGCGAAGAACTCGGCGTTGGCCGCGTGGTAGCGCTGCCACTCCTGCGGGGTGTCCTCCTCGTAGAAGATCGCCTCGACCGGGCAGACCGGCTCACACGCCCCGCAGTCGACGCATTCGTCCGGGTGGATGTACATCGAGCGGGAGCCCTCGTAGATGCAGTCGACGGGGCACTCCTCGATGCACGACTTGTCCTTGACGTCGATGCAGGGCAGCGCGATGACGTAGGTCACGGGTGACTCCCGGGAGAGCAGGGACGGTTGGGCGGGGATTCAGCGGCGTGGGGGCTCAGCTGTCGTCGTGGGGAAGGAGGGGGCGGGGCAGGGCGAAGCGCTGGGTCTCCTCGGTGGAGCGGACCACCTCGACGTGGTCGAAGCCGCGCTCGGCCAGCCAGTCCAGGACGCCGTCGACCAGCACGTCGGGGACGGAGGCGCCGGAGGTGACGCCGATGGTGCGCACCCCGTCGAGCCAGTCCGCCACCAACTCGTCGGCGGTGTCGACGAGATGGGCCGCGGCGGCGCCCGAGGCGAGGGCGACCTCGACGAGCCGGACGGAGTTGGAGGAGTTCGGGGAGCCGACGACCAGGACCAGATCGGCGTCGGTGGCGATCTGCTTGACGGCCTCCTGGCGGTTCTGGGTGGCGTAGCAGATGTCGTCGCTGGGCGGGCTGGTCAGGGCCGGGAAGCGGTCCTTGAGGGCGGTCGCGGTGTCCATGGTCTCGTCGACGGACAGGGTGGTCTGGGACAACCAGGCGACCTTCCGCTCGTCGCTGACGTGGACGTCGGCGACGCCCGACGGGCCGTCGACCAGGTGGATGCGGCCGGGGGCCTCCCCCATGGTGCCGACGACCTCCTCGTGGCCCTCGTGGCCGATGAGCAGGATGTCGTAGCCCTCGTCGGCGAAGCGCCGAGCCTCCTTGTGGACCTTGGTGACCAGGGGGCAGGTGGCGTCGATGACGGTCAACTGGCGCCGGGCGGCCTCGGTGTGGACCAGCGGGGCGACGCCGTGGGCGGAGAAGATCACGGTGGCGCCCTCGGGCACCTCGTCGGTCCGCTCGACGAAGACGGCGCCCTTGCGCTCCAGGGTGCGCACCACATGGGCGTTGTGGACGATCTGGTGCCGGACGTAGACCGGCGGCCCGTACCGTTCCAGGGCCTGCTCGACGGTGGCGACGGCGCGCTCCACGCCGGCGCAGTAGCCGCGTGGTGCGGCCAACAGCACACGCCGCGGGACGGGTTGGGCGGGAGCGGTCCTCCCGGGTTGGGCGGGGGTGGTCATGTGGACCTCCGTACGGCTGCCTCGGCCAGGGTGTGCAGGGCGCTCGTGGCGGGCGGCGGGAAGTCGGCCGCGTCCAGCGCCGCCAGGGCCTGTAGGTAGCGGGTCTCGATCATTTCCTCGACGGTGTCTCGGGCTCCGGTGGCACGGATGATGTCGCGGACGGCGGCCGCGTCGGCGGCGCGCAGGTCCGGCCGGCCCAGGTGGCGGCGGAGGAAGGAGCGTTGGTGCGGGTCGGCGCGGCGCAGGGTGAGGGCGATCAGCGGGGTGTGCTTGCCCTCGCGCAGGTCGTCGAGGTCGGACTTGCCGGTGTGCCGCGGGTCGCCGAAGACGCCCAGCAGGTCGTCGCGCAGCTGGAACGCCTCGCCCAGCGGAATGCCGAAGTCGGCGCAGGTGGTGAGGAGTTCGGGCCCGGCGCCGGCCAGCGCGGCGCCGGCCTGGAGGGGGCGTTCGACGGTGTAGTGGGCGGTCTTGTAGCGGGTGATGGCCAGCGCGCTGTCCAGGTCGTCGCCGGGGGCGCCGGTGGAGAGCAGGTCCAGGTACTGGCCCAGCAGCACATCGCGGCGCACGGCGTCCAGCACCGGCAGCACGGCCCGCTGCTCGCCGTCGGTGAGCCGCGCGGTCCGCAGCAGGTGGTCGGACCAGACGAGGGTGAGGTCGCCGAGCAGCAGTGCCGCGCTGGTCCCGAACCGCAGGGCGTCCGGCCCGCGGCCGGTCAAGTGCCGGTCGGCCAGGGCGCGGTGGACGGTGGGGCGGCCGCGGCGGGTGGCGGAGTCGTCGATCAGGTCGTCGTGGATGAGCACGGCGGCGTGCAGCAGCTCCAGCGAGGCGGCCACCCGCAGCGCGGCGCCCCGGCCGCCGGTGCCGCCGGCGGCGTGCCAGCCGACGACGCACAGCAGGGGGCGCAGGCGCTTGCCGCCGGCCCCGACGAACCGTCGCAACGCCCGGACGAGTTCCGGGAGTTGGGGGTGGGGCGCGGTCCGTTCGAGGTCGTCGAGGAACGCCGCGAGGACCTCGTCGACACTGGCGCGGATGTGGTCCAGGTCCAGGGGGGCCGCCATGAGGGGCGCGGGGGTCATGACCGGGGTCCTTTCCCCCTCCGCCCGGGCCGGGAGGCCGGTTGTGGCCCGGGCGGAGGGTGCTCGCGGGCGGGAGGTCAGACGCGGTCGGCGGCGATCAGCAGGTACTGGAAGCTGCCGTTCTTGTACGCGGTGAGGAACGCGTCCTCGATGCCGGTGACCAGGGACGACTGGGCGCGCAACTCCCAGTACGGGAGGGTCGCCTCGGTGAGGTCCACCACGCAGATGGGCACCAGGCGGTTGGCGGCCATCTCCCTGAAGTAGGTGGAGCGGGGGTGGATGTCGCAGATGTAGTGCGCGTTGATCGTGGAGACCTCGCGGGACGGGAGCCCGTAGGCGTCGTTGTAGCAGCCGGTGATGGTGACGTAGCGGCCGCCGCGGGCCAGCAGTCGGGAGTACTCGGCGAACAGCAGCGACAGGTCGACGTACATCGTGGACTCGTTGTTCCAGATGGCGCGGTACGAGCCGGTTTCGAAGCCGGTGTCGAGCATGTTCTTGAGGTGGAAGCGGACCTTGTCGGCCACGCCGCGCTTCTTGGCCTGCGCGCCCGCGAAGGCCACCTGGGTCTCGGAGATGGAGATCCCGTCGACGTGGCAGCCGAACCGCTTGTTGGCGACCAGGCTGCCGCCGCCCCGGCCGCAGCCGGAGTCCAGCAGGCGGTCCTCGGGGGCGATGGTGCCGAGGTGGTCGGCGAGGAACTCGGCCTGGGCGGACTCCAGTCGGTGCAGCTCGGCGATGATCGCCTCGTCGCGGGTGTCCTTGGGGGCGTCGAGGACGGACCAGTCGGCGCTGCCGATGCCGTAGTGGTGGTGGTAGAAGCCGTCCACGTCGCCCAGGCGGAGGTTGACGTCGTTCTTCTCGCGGTTCCAGTAGTCGGCGACCGACTGCTGGTAGCGGCTGGCGAGTACCGGGGTTGTGGTGTCGTGGGTGGTCACGAGGGGGCTCCTTCAGTTCCAGTAGGCGGGCAGTGAGTAGCGGTAGGTGTTGGTGCAGTGCCATGCGTGGTTGCCGGACACCCAGGCGGCGAGGCCGGTGGTGTAGCGGCCCACGAGCGGGTCGCGGGCGGCGAGGTGGGCGGACTCGTCCTCGAAGGCGTGCATGATCTCGTTGTGGATCTCAACGGCCTTGAGGTAGGCGGCCTTCAGCCCGCACCGCTCCTCGGCGGCGAGCACCACGGGCAGGTTCAGGTGGTGCTCGTCGTTGGCCTGCTCCTTGGTGAAGGAGTACAGGTCGTTGACGAGCGTGGTGGCGTTGCAGGCCAGCGCGGTGACGCGCTGGACCTCGGGCCGGGAGTAGAGCGGCTCGGGCAGTTCGTAGCCGTCCACCGCGTCCACCAGGGACAGGCAGGGGCGGAAGTTGTTGAACTGCCGCATCACCAGGTACTTCCACACCGGCGGGGTGGTGCGGGTTTCCGCCCAGGCGGCCTCGCCGAGGTAGCCCAGGTGCAGGCGGGCGACGTCGTGGATGAACCGGGTGATCTGGCTGGGGGTGGCGAACTCCCGGTAGGCGCGGATCGCGTCGGCGTAGGAGCGCAGCGGGGCGTCCGCACCCAGCCCCTCGAACCACTGCTGCTGGTAGGGCTGGGCGGTGTGCACAGGGTCCAGGGCACCCTGGGCGATGATCAGTCGGCCGCCCAGGCCGATCGGGGAGCCGCCGTAGTCCTCGCAGTAGCAGTCGTCGACGACGTTCTCCGCGACCAGCAGCTTCCCTGCGGTGACCAGGCGCTCCATGTCGGCGGCGCCGGGGTGTTGCAGGACGACCGCCCGCCCGGTCTGGAATCCGGCGAAGTCGCCCGCCCATTCGGGCGGGAACAGCTCCAACTCGTGGGCCCACGCTTCGAGTCGGCGGTCCACCTCGGCGACCTTGGCCGGGTCGGCCGGCACGGCGGGCTGGTAGTACAGCCCGGGGATCGGGTCGCCGGGGCGGGGCGGGCCCGCGGGCCGTCGCACCGCCCCGGCGGCCGGGGCGGACCCGGTGGGGACACAGGGAGGTTGGTCCCCACCGGGCGTCGCTGCACCCGGTGGGCGCGGGGGGCGGGGGCCGGCGGCGAGGGTGCCCAACCCCGCCGGCCCCGACAGCAGCGCCCGCAGCGCCTGGGAGGTCATGACCGGGCCGCCGCGATCTCGACGTTCTCCAGGATGCCGATGGCGTCGGGCACCAGGATCGCCGCCGAGTAGTAGACGCTCACCAGGTAGGAGATGATCGCCCGGTCGTCGATGCCCATGAAGCGGACGTTCAGGCCGGGTTCGAACTCGTCGGGGATGCCCACCTGGTGCAGCCCGATGACCCCGTGGTCCTCCTCGCCGGTGCGCAGCGCGACGATGGAGCTGGTGTGGCCGTCGGTGATCGGGATCTTGTTGCAGGGGAAGATCGGGACGCCGCGCCAGGCGGGGATGTCGTGCCCCTCCACGCTGGCCGACGCGGGGCTCAGGCCGCGCTTGTTGCACTCGCGGAAGAACGCCGCGATGGCCTTGGGGTGGGCGAGGAACATCCGGGTCTTGCGGCGCATGCTCAGCAGGTCGTCCAGGTCGTCCGGGGTCGGAGGCCCGGACCAGGTGTTGATCCGCTGGTCGTACGCGGCGTTGTGGAGCAGGCCGAAGTCCCGGTTGTTGAGCAGCTCGGACTCCTGGTTCTCCCGCATCTCCTCGATGGTCAGGCGGAGTTGCTGCTCCAGCTGGTTCATCGGGTGGTTGTAGAGGTCGGCGACGCGGGAGTGGATGCGCAGGACGGTCTGGGAGACGCTCAGTTCGTACTCGCGCGGGCTGAGGTCGTAGTCGACGAAGGTGCCGGGGAGGGTGGGCTCGCCCGCGTGGCCGGCGGCGACCTCGACGCTGGCCTCGCCGCGGGTGTTGGTGGGGCGGCTGGTCCTGGCTAGGTGCTGCTCGATGTGCGCGACCAGGCCGGGCCGGCGGCTGAGCAGGTCCTGGAAGGCGGGCCAGGGCAGGACGAGGGCGGTGCCGGCGGTGGTGGCCTTCACGGTGTGCAGCCACCGCGGGAGGTCGGCCTGGCCCAGCGCCTCGTCGCCGATCTGGTCGCCGTCGGCGAGCGTGCCGAGGAGTTCCTCGGTGCCGTACTTGCCGGTGGCGTACCGGTTGAGGCGGCCGTGCGCGATGAGGAACGCCTCCTGGACGGGGGTGCCGGCCTCGGTCAGCACGTCGCCGGCGCGGAAGTCGCGCGGCACGAACAGGGCGGCGAGCTCCTCCAGTACGCCGGTGTCGTCGAAGCCGCGCAGTACGGGCACCTCGCGCAGCGTCGCGGGGATCACCCGCACGTCGTCGGCGCCGTTCTGGAGGAAGCCGACCCGGCCGCGGCCGACCGTGTGGCTCAGGCGCCGGTTGACGCGGTAGGTGCCGGCGGACACGTGCACCCAGGGCAGCATGCGCAGCAGCCACCGCGAGGTGATGCCCTGCATCTGCGGTTCGGTCTTGGTGGTGGTCGCGAGGGTGCGCGCGGCTTCTGTGCTGAGGCTCAACTGGGGCTGCATCCCGTCGAGTTCGTCGGGGCCCGGTGGCTGGTGGGTGGTCATGACAGTGGTTCCTCCCTGTTGGTCATGCCGTGGTGCGTCGGTGGTTCCTTGGTGGGTGGAGAGGGGTCACGGGGTGGGTGGCAGGGGGCGGGGATTAGGCGTCACGGATCGGTCAAGACGTCTCCCGACAGTCCGGGGCCGGGGTCGGCCTGGGTGAGCTTGAGGGCCTCGTCCAGCAGCGCGTCGACGATCTTCGATTCGGCGACCGTCCGCACGACCCGGCCCTGGACGAAGATCTGGCCCTTGCCGTTGCCGGAGGAGACCCCGATGTCGGCCTCGCGGGCCTCGCCGGGGCCGTTGACGACGCAGCCCATGACGGCCACCCGCAGCGGGTGGGGGAAGCCGTCGAAGGCGGCCTCGACCTGGTCGGCCAGCTTGTGGATGTCGACCTGGAGGCGGCCGCAGCCGGGGCAGGAGACGATCTCCAGCTTCCGGGGCCGCAGTCCGAGGGAGGACAGGATGTGACAGCCGGCCTTGACCTGCTCGACCGGCGGGGCGGACAGCGAGACCCGGATGGTGTCGCCGATCCCGGCCGCCAGCAACACACCGAACGCGACTGCCGACTTGACCGAGCCCTGAAAGGCCGGGCCCGCCTCGGTCACGCCCAGATGCAACGGGTAGTCACAGTTCTCCGCCAGCAGCCGGTTGGCGGCGATCATGGTCAGCGGGTCGTGGTGCTTGACCGCGATCTTCAGGTCGCGGAAGCCGTGCTCCTCGAACAGCGAGCACTCCCACAGCGCGGACTCCACCAGCGCCTCCGGGCTGGCCTGTCCGTACTTGGTGAGCAGTCGCTTGTCGAGCGAGCCCGCGTTCACCCCGATCCGGATCGGCACCCCGGCCGCCGACGCCGCCGCGGCGATCTGGGCCACCTTGTCGTCGAACCGCTTGATGTTGCCGGGGTTGACCCGCACCGCCGCGCAGCCGGCATCGATGGCCTGGAAGACATAGCGCGGCTGGAAGTGGATGTCGGCGACGACGGGGATCGGGGACTTGCGCGCGATGGCCGGCAGCGCGTCGGCGTCGTCCTGGGAGGGGACCGCGACCCGGACGATGTCGCAGCCGGCGGCGGTGACTTGGGCGATCTGCTGGAGGGTGGCGTCGACATCGGCGGTCAGGGTGGTGGTCATGGTCTGCACGGAGATGGGTGCGCCGTCGCCGACCGGCACGCCGCCGACGTCGATCCGGCGCGAGGGGCGGCGGTCGGGGAGGCGGGGCGGCACGGCGGGCAGGCCCAGGTCGATGGTCATGGCCGGATCTCCGGTTCCTGGTGGGGGAGGTGGGCGCGGGCGCGCAGGACGGAGTGGACGATGCCGGAGCGATTCAGGCCGGCCGCGGCGAGCAGTTCCTCGCGGGTGCCGTGGCGGATGAACCGCCCGGGCAGGCCGAGCACGCGCACCGGCACGGTGGAGCCGGCATCGGCCAGGGCGCGGGCGACGGCGGTACCCATCCCGCCGGAGCGGGTGTTGTCCTCGATGGTCACCACCACGCGGTGCCGGCCGCCCAGTTCCGTGAGTTCCTGGGGCACCGGCAGCACCCAGCGCGGGTCCGCGACGGTGACCCCGACGCCCTTGGCCGCCAGATAGCGCGCGGCCTCCAACGCCGGCTCGGCCAGCGGGCCGACCGGCACCAGCAGCACGTCCCGGGTCTCGGTGCGGTACAGGACGTCGACGGGTCCGATGCGTTCGACGGCCGGCAGGTCGGTGCCGGCGGTCGCCTTCGGGAAGCGCAGCGCGGTCGGCCCCGAGGCGCAGTCCAGCGCCTCGGCGAGCAGTTCGCGCAGCCGCGCCGCGTCCCGTGGCACCGCCACCCGCATGCCCGGCACCGCGCCGAGCACGGTCAGGTCCCACATGCCGTGGTGGCTCGGCCCGTCCGGACCGGTGATGCCGGCCCGGTCCAGCGCGAAGGTGACCGGCAGCCGGTGCAGCGCGACGTCCATCAACACCTGGTCGAAGGCGCGCCCGAGGAAGGTGGCGTAGACCGCGACCACCGGGTGCAGCCCGTCCATCGCCAGCGCCGCGGCCGAGGTCACGGCGTGCTGCTCGGCGATCCCCACGTCGAAGAACCGCTCGGGGAACCGCTCACCGAACCGCGCCAGCCCCGTGGGCCCCGGCATGGCCGCCGTGACCGCGACCACGTCCCGGCGCCGCTCCCCCAGGTCACGCAGCTCGTCCGCGAAGACATGCGTCCAGGACGGCCGCCTCGAAGACGAACGGGGCCGCCCGGACGCCGGGTCGAGCACCCCCACCGCGTGCATGCAGTCGGCCTGGTCCGCCAGCGCCGGCGGGTACCCCTTCCCCTTGACGGTGACGACGTGCACCACCACCGGCCGGGACAGCTCGCGGGCGACCCGCAACGCCTCCTCCACGGACGGCAGATGATGGCCGTCCACCGGCCCGAGGTAGTGGAACCCGAGCAGCTCGAAGAGGTTTCCCGCCACCGGCAACGGCCCCAGGTTGCCCCCGGCCCGCGCCCCGCCCCCGTCCACCAACCAGTCGACGCTGTCGGTGCCGTCGCCGCGCAGGTGCTGGAGATGATCCGCCAACGCCCCGATGGTGGGCGCATAGGACCGCTCGTTGTCGTTCAGCACCACGACGACCGGCCGGTCCGGATGCGCCCCCAGATTGTTCATCGCCTCCCAGGCCATGCCCCCGGTCAGCGCCCCGTCGCCGATCACGGCCACCACGGCCCGGTCGCGCTCCCCGTGCAGCCGACGCGCCTTGGCCAGCCCGTCCGCGTAGGAAAGGGCCGTCGAGGCATGGGAGTTCTCGATCACGTCGTGCGGGGACTCGGCCCGCGACGGGTAGCCCGACAGTCCCCCGCGCTGCCGCAACCCGTCGAAGTCCGCGGCCCGCCCGGTCAACAGCTTGTGCACGTACGCCTGGTGGCCGGTGTCGAACAGCAGGGTGTCGTGCGGCGAGTCGAAGACCCGGTGGAGCGCGAGCGTCAGCTCCACCATGCCCAGGTTCGGCCCGAGGTGGCCGCCGACGGAGGTGACCTTCTCGATCAGGAACGCGCGGATCTCCTCCGCGAGCAAGGCCAACGCCTCGTACGGCAGGCCGCGCAGCGAAGCGGAACAGTCGAGGTCGGCCAACGGGGGGAGCGTCACGGGATGGTGCGTGGAAGGGGTCATCGGAACCTCACATCGAGAACCGGATGCGGGCGGGGCACCCTGGGAGGCGCCGGCTCGGACCTCTATCAAGCGCCGAAACCAGCCACGGCCGGAACCCCGTACCGCCGCGCCAGCCATGAACGCGTTGAACGCTCGTGAGCTTGTGAAGTCGGGGGCGTGCGCGGGCGGGGGCGGAGGGGCTACGGAGACCCGTGCGATGGTGGTCAACTGGGCGCCAGGCGGCGGCAGTTGGCTGCTGGCTGACGCGCTTACCGGGCTTATCGGGCTTACGCGGCGCGGGGTAACGGCGCGCGGTAGGGGCGCGGTGACGCCGGGCCCGTCAGGCCGTACGGGTCGGGCGGGCCGGACGAGGCGGGCGGGTCGGGCGGGTCGGGCGCCAGACGCTCCGCGCGCGCTCCTGCACGTCCGCCGCGTGTGGATGGCGGGCGAAGCTGCGCAGGGTGCGGGTGAGGCGGCCGAGGGCCTGGTCGGCCTGGACGGAGTGCAGGCGCGGGTAGACGTCGAGGAAGGCGTGCCAGCGCGCGCAGGCTTCCTCCAACCGCCCCTGCTCCAGCAGCATTTCGGCGATCCGCGCCTGCGTCAGCGCATCCCCGCGCTGCTCAGCACCGGAGCGGTGGCGCGCCGAGTCGCGCAGGGCGGCCAGCGCCTCGTCCGTCCGCCCGAGGGCCCGGAACGTCTGCGCGCGTTGGTAGTCGAGCCCGGACCGGGGATAGGCGGTGAAGGGCCCGGGCGCGCCGGAGGCCCGCTGGTGCGCCCTCTCCGCCGCCCCGAGATCCGCCAACGCCTCCCGCGTACGACGCTGCGTGGCCCGGACGAGCGCCCGCTGCACCAACACGAACGCCTGCACATCGAGCCCCGCCGCATCCACCCCCACCGCGGGTCCGGAAGTACCGCCGGGCCAGCCCGTGGTGCCCGGCATCATCGGTCATCACCGCCAACACATGCGTCAACTGCGCGCACCCGGTGAGCAGTTCGCGGTGCAGCGACTCGGTCATCGAGGCGTTCAGCAGCGGCACGACATCGTCCCCGAGATAGGCGGCCAACGCCGTCCGCGCATGCCCGCCCCCGTGCATCTGCGCCAGGGACGCAAACACCCCGCTCATCTCCGTCAGCCCCTGCACATCGGACGGATGAACCACCCGCCGCCGCGCCGACGTCCGGGCCGGGGGCTGGGCGGGCCCGGGCTGCGCGGAGGGCGCGGTCGTCACCGTGTAAACAGTCCGCGCCAACTCGGCCCGCTGCGCCGGATCCGACTCCCCCCGACACAGCGCGCTCAACCGCCGCAGCGGCTCCCCCTCCTCCGCCAGCCCGGGCCGTACGGCCGCCGCTCTCGGAAATTGCGTGAGCCCGGTCTCCTGCGCGGTGACCGGACGCCCACTGCGACGGCTCAACGCCTGGGCGGCCAGGTCCGGGATGGGCGCCCGCGGCCGGGAGCCGTTGAGCCAGTGCGCGACGGACGTGCGGTCGTACCGCAGCGCCAACCCCTGGGCGCTCCCCAGGGCGTTGACCGCCCGTGCCAGATCAGCGGCGCTCCAGTCGGCCTCCAACAGAAGCGCGGACAACCGCCGATTGGGAGTGCAGCGAGACACAACGCCCCCACTCTCCTATCGCCTCGATTCCCCACCACGCGCATATCTGCGCACGGCAGGACCAGACCAGCGATTCAAGCCCCCCACCCCCCGCCCAGGAACCCCTCCCAACCTCCGAACCCCGTGAAACCAGTGAAACCCCCAGCCGCGAAACACCCGCGACAGGCAGCCCGTCACGGAATCCCCTCCGGATTCACCATGCAGAGAAACACCACCCGAAATCCCCCTCCGCCACCGGCCCACCGGCCCACCGACCGACCAGCACACCAGCCCGACGACGAGGCTCCGACCATGAACTGAGCATGGACCGACGGCTGAGCATGGGCTGTGCATGGACCGAGCATGCCCTCAACGACTAACTCGCCGACCTCATCGACAAATTCATCCCCATACTGGAGCCGCTGCCCATCCCCCCGACCCAGTAGCAACTCCAAAACCCTGCGCGAACCCCTGCGCGAAAACCCTGCGCGCCACCACAGGCCACTGGAAAGCGGGAGCGAGACAAGAACCCACTCGAAACCACCAAATTCCCCAACCAACGAGCGAACTTAACCCACCCTCACCCGCTACAAACGGCACTTCCCTGCGGCCAACCACCCACGCCAGCCCCCGACTTAGCCATCGATCCCCAACAGGGCCCGCACGCGGGCGTACTTGGCAGTCAGCCGGTCCCGGGTCGCGGAATCCAGGACGGCCAGCCGTGCGGGATCGGCGTTGTGCGCGAGATCGGACTCCTTGATCAGTAGCGCACCGGGCGTGGCCAGTATCCGCGCGGTGTACTCCTCGACCGGCTCCCCGACCCGCTTGGTGACGGCCAGCACCATCGCCTTGGTCGCCTCGCTGAGCGCCGCCCCCACCAGCCACGCCTCGCTCAGCGCGTCGTCCTCCACGGCGTCGTGCAACCAGGCCGCCGCAATCTGCTCCTCACTGCCACCGCGCTCCCGCACACCGGCCGCAACCGCGGCCAGATGCTCGGCGTACGGCCGACCGGCCTTGTCGGTCTGCCCCGCATACGCCCGCCGGGCCAGCGCCTCCACCTCACCGAGCGACAGCAACGAGCGCCCCACCTCGCACGCGCACGGTCCCTCACCGGACGGGTTCCCACCGCACGGGTTCTGGTCGGGCGGGTTCCCGTCGGGCGGGTTCTCATCGGAAGCCATACGACCATTGTCGCCCGGCCTCCCCCGCGCGGGCGTGCGCCTCTAGGACAACCAACCGGCCCCGGCCAGGTCGCGGAGCGGGCGGCCTGGCGGGGCGCGGTTCATCGGGGCTGCGCCAGCCCGATCACGAAGGGGGCTGTCGGGGCCGGGTTGCGGCCTTCGGGGAAGCGGAAGCGGCGGAGGTGTTTCATGGTGAATCCGGCCTGGGTGATGGCGATTTCGGTGCGGCGGCTGACCCGGCAGCCGCCTGAGATGTGGGGCCACAGAAGGTCCACCGCGCGTTGGTAACGGGCGAACCCGGCAGTTCGGGCCCGTACGTGTTCGTAGAAACACAGCCGTCCGTCGGGGCGGAGCACCCGGTGGATCTCCGACAGGGCGGCAGCCAGGTCCCGTACCGAGCACAGGACCATGGAGCAGACGACGGTGTCGAACGCATCGTCTGCAGCGGGTAGTTGCTCGGCGATCCCGTCGACCACGGTCACCGGTACGCTCGCTCGGTGCGCGGCCTCCTCTGCCAAGTCGCGCAGGGTCGCCTCCGGTTCGACTGCCGTCACCGAGGAGACGGCACTGGGGTAGTGCGGGAAGTTGAGGCCGTGCCCGGCGCCGATCTCCAGTACCTGGCCGCTTGCCGGGGCGAGGGCTTCGGCCCGGTGTTCCTGGGCCCCGTTCGCCTCGGCCCAGGCTGCCAGGCGGGGATACATCCGGGCGAATCGTGGGTTGTTGACCTCGTGTTTCACCGCGTTTCCTCGCTTCTCACTGTGTTTTCCAGCTTTCGTGGGTTTTCGCTTTCCGCATGCTCGGCCGTGCCCCGGCACGGCTCAGCGCACGTACAGGTCCCGGCCCGCGAAGTGGATCCGGCCCAGCCCCACCGCGTAGAAGCGCAGCAGCATCGCGTGCCGCACCAGTGGGCGTCCGGTGGTGACGGTCAGACGGGTGCGGGCTGTGGTTCCCGGGGAGACGGTCAGCGTCTCCTCATCCAGGCGGAAGCCGAAGCCGTGCGGCTTACCGTGGGTGATCCGCCCGCCGAGGAGGAACCGGAGTTGTTCGGTACCGCTGTTGGTGACCTCGACGTCGAGTACGGTGTCGCTCTGCTGCCGCAGTCGATTCTCGCCGGTGACGGCGAGCGACACCGCGGTGTCCTCGGTGTCCTGTACGGCGCCGCAGACGGGGCAGCTCATCAGGTATCGGCGCATCTGCGGTCGGAGGGTATTGCCGCTGACGTAGTGGTGCACGGCCTCACCGCAGTGCCGGCATGCCTCCTCCATGGCTTCGGTGTGTTGGACCGTGTAGGTGTGACGGTAGGCCTCGACGAAGTGGTACTCGCGGCTCTCGGTGGCGTGCAGGAGCTTGTCCATGATGCCGCGGTCGAGCATTGCGCACTTTTCCTGGATGCGTTTGATGGACCTGCTGTACCGCTCCCACTCGGTGAGTTCGTAGCGGGCGGTCTTGGCTCTGCGTGCCATGGTGGGCAGGTTGTTGACCATGTCGGCCAGTACGGCGCGGCCCTTGTCGAGCTTGATGTCCAGGAAGGCCAGGTTCTCGTACCGCTCGAAGGCCCGTGTCAGCCGGTCGAGTTCTGCTGTTGGTGGCTGGGCGCGGACTTCGAGGGTGCGCGGTGACTCGTTCGCGAGCAGTGGCCGTTCTCGCACTCCCAGGATGCGTACGTCGAGTTCGCCGTCGGTCTCCGTGGCGGCGGCGTAGAACGGGGTGCGTCCGCCGAAGGGTTGGGAGGGCCGGATGTCCAGGGTTCCGGCGCGGTGGGCCGCGAGGAGTACCGGATCCGTGAGTCGTACCCGGGTGTGCGTGGGCATGGTGTGGTCGAAGCGGATCTCGGTCCGGTCCGGGTGGTGGGTGAGGGTGGATGTCGGTTCTCTCGTCGGCCAGTCGCTCGACTCCTTGGCGTACACCGCCTCGGGGTCGCCGATGACGGTCACGGCTGGTGCGTCCACTCCCCACCAGGCGAGGTTTTCGTTGACCGCGCGTACTGCGGCACCGATGGTGAAGCCGTCCTCGATCAGTGCGTGGAAGAGGAGGTTTTCTGCCGGTATGCCGTCTTTGAGTAGCGGGCTGGCGATGAAGCAGCCTGCCCAGCCATCGAGGAAGCGACGGGAGATGGTGAATCGGTTGTTCTCGCCCAGTAGTTGGGTGCCGAACTTCATCGTCAGGCATGCGTTGGCGAACACGACCTGGGCGGGGATGTGTGCCGGATCGTGACGCCGGGACTCGGGGTACACGCAGCCGTCCCCCTGGAGGCACGCGGGCAGCGGGCCGGGCGTCTGCTGGGCCGCCTGCCGTTCCTGGGGAAGGTCGGTCAGGCCGCACAGGATGTCATCGGGAGTGACCCGCAGATAGTCCTCGCTGGCGTGAGCGATGAAGCTCAGCACCCGGCGCAGGACGGTTTCATCGGTGAGGTGCCCGGCGTCCACCGCCTCCGTCGGGTACACCGTGAGCCTTCCGGAGGTCATCGGCTCCTTGCCCTTGAGGAGGCCGGCGAAGAACTCGTCGCGGTCGGCGGGGAGTTCTGGGTACAGCAGCGTCTTGAAGACCAGTTCGCTGAGTTTGGCGGGGGTCGGGCCGCACAGCACTCCGAAGTTCACCGAGGGCGCTTCCCGTCTTAGCTGGTTCGGCAGCGCGAACCCCAGTGCTCGCTCCGGCCCCACCACGGTCAGGTAGCCGCCGGGCGGGAGTTCGAGTGCCGCCTTGACCACCTGCACCTCGGTATCGGCCTGGATCAGCCGGGCGTCCTTGGCCAGTGCGAACACCAGCGCGGGAGCCCGGAACCCGGCATCGTCGGTGAGGGCGACGACCGTGTGGTTGTCCCGGCTACCGCCGACGGCGTCCTGCGCGTAGGCCATCAGGGCAAGGGGATCCGGCGGTTCGGCCGAGGCATGCCGCCGCGACACCTCGGTGACGGTCAGCCCCAGGCGGGCCGCGATCCGACGGGGCCAGACGTGCCGCCCTGTCGGGTCGTAGACCGGCAGGTACCGTGCTCCTCGCCCGCGATGGGCGAGGGCGTATTCCAGGTAGTCGCCGAGTGTCGTGGCGAGACCGATGGTCACGTTCTCACCTCTCCTTCCGCGTAGTGCGCACACCGGTCCGCGCCCTGTCGGCCGGTTTCGTCCTCGGGTGTGGGGATCAGGTGTTGGGCTTTTCGGGCTTCCGTGTCATGGCCCAGGTGCGCGGGCCGCCGCCGGGCAGTGGGTAGGTGGCGGTGACCTCGAAGCCCAGGCGCTCGTAGAAGCGCACATTGCGTTCGTCGGAGGTCTCCAGGAAGGCGGGCACCCCCGCCTCGTTTGCGGCGTGGAGCCCGGGGCGGATCACCGCTGCCCCCAGACCGCGCCCTTGCCGCTCGGGGTCGACGCCCACGGAACCGAGGAACCACACCGGTTCGGTGGGCCGGTGGGGCCGCATGGCGGCCTCCGCCTCGGCCGCGGCCTGCCGCCGGTCCCCGGAGATCTCGGCGAGCCGCGGTCCGATTTCGGCGAAGACGTCCCCGGCGTTGGCGGTCTGGGGAGTGGTCCATACGGCGATCGCCGCGCAGTCGTCGGTCACCCAGACCTGGCCGTGGTCCAGGCCGATCCGGGAGACGAACAGCTCGTTGAAGCGCTCCAGGCGCGTGAGGTGATCGTCGACGGCGATGGTGTGGCGGGTGAACGCATAGTGGGCGAAGGCGCGCCCCAGCGTACGGACGGCCCGCGGCAGGTCCTCGTGGGTGGCGGGGCGGACGGTCGGCTGGTTCGTGGTCATGGGTAATCCTGGTTCTCGGTTGTGGTGCGGATGCGTGCGGGTACGGGACAGCTGCGCACGGGTGTGAAAAGGCGGTGCGGTAAGGGGAGTTGGCCCCATGGCGTGCCGTGGGGCAGGCGCGGTTTCCTAGGCCCTGTCGTCAAACTCCCGCCTGCCGTCCGGCGCCCGGCACGCACTCTCGCCGCACCGGGCGACGACCCCAGTACGTCCAGTACAGGGGCCGCCGCCCGGCACGCCGAGAGCACGCACCGACCACCGCCCGGCCCGCCCTCCGGGCGAACGACGGGAGTTTGACGACAGGGCCTAGGGCTGCTGCGGGGGTTCTTCGGCGAGCGCACCGACCGCGTACGAGTGCAGCCTTGGGTTGGCCGACAGGGCCCCGCCCCCGGTGAGGATGTCTCCGCCCCGCAGGTCGGTGCAGAGCCCGCCGGCCTCCTCGACGACGACCCGTACCGCTGCCACGTCCCAGGGGCTGACAATCGGCTCGGCGGCGATGTCCAGCGCGCCCTCGGCCACCATGCAGTGCTGGAGGAAATCTCCGAAGGCGCGGCTTTCCCAACAGGCGTCTGCCAGCCGCAGGTACGCCTGCCGCGAGTGAAACTCGGTCCAGGTGCTCAGATCGGTGGTGGACAGGTAGGCGTCCTCCAGCCGGGAGACCGCTGAGACCTCGATGGACGCCGCCGGTTCGAAGTCCCGACGCACCCAGGCCCCCTGGCCCTGGGCCGCCCACCATCGCCGCCGCAGCGCGGGTGCGCTGATGACACCGACGGTCGGGCGACCGTGCTCGACCAGAGCGATGAGCGTGGCCCACACCGGCACACCGCGGAGGAAGTTCTTCGTCCCGTCGATGGGATCGACCACCCACACGCGTGGTCCCTCGGGCGAACCGCCGTGCTCCTCGCCGAAGCATCCGTCCTGGGGGCGCCGCTCCTTCAAGAGGGCGCGGATGGCTTCCTCGACGCTGAGATCCGCGTCGGTGACGGGGGTACGGTCAGGTTTCTGACTGATGCGCAGGTCACCGGAGCGGAAGCGCGCACCGGTGATGGCGTCGGCGCGGTCCGCAAGGTCGAGGGCGACATCGAGGTCACCCGGGTTCGGCATGGCATTGGCCTTTCTGGTTGCTGGTGGGCCGCTCCGGCGGTCTGCCATGACCGCCGGAGCCTGCACAGAGCGCCTTCTGCGAAGAGCGTCGCCGGCGCATTCAGCACGTGCTGAGCCTGCGTTGTACGCGGAGCGCTGGGTGTCTGGACGAGCTATTTCGGCTCCAGTTCCAGCAGGTGGTACTCCATGACGCGGACCACCTCGATCCGGCGGACGCGGCGCAGCAGCTTCACCCGCATCCCCGCGTCCTCGGCGAACTTGTCAAGCAATTCCCGGTCTCCGAGGTCGGCGGTGCCGATGAACAGCCGCCCGCCCTCGGCTAGATGACGGGGGGCTCCGGCCAGGTAGCGGGCCTGCCCCTGGTAACCGGGGTCGAAGATTGCCTTGTGCAGCTGGTTCTTGACGCCGAAGTCGTCCTCCACGTATGTCCACGGCACGTTCCAGAAGACCGCGTCGAAGCGGTCGTCGGGCGAGAGGGCGTCGAACAGGTCGCTGTGCAGCGCCCGGACGCGGTCCGCCACCCCGTGCCGGTGGGCGTTGGCCTCGGTGTTGGCGACTGCCTTGTCGTTGATGTCCAGCGCGGTCACCTGCGTGCACCCGGACAGTGCCGCGGTCACCGCGATGACTCCCGTACCGCAGCCGACCTCCAGGAACGAGCCTCCCTTCGGGTACGGCAGGATTGAGGCCATCACTTCGGTCGCGGCGGTGATGGTGCCGGGGAACACCTCGCGGTGCAGATCCCACTCACGGCCGAGCAGGGTGAACGAGTCGGGCAGGTCCTCGCCCTCCAGCGCGCGGTTGAGCACGGCCTCGGCGGCCTCGGGGGATTCCTTGACGGTCACGGTTTCTCCACTCCTTGTGTTGGGTGTTCCTCGTGTTGGGCGTGTGGTCTGCGGCGCCGGTCAGCCGCTGGCCGCCGCGTGCTCGGCGAGGGCCGTTCGGTGCCGGCCGACCTTCTGGAAGGCTGCGATGTACTGGTCGATCAGGTCCTTGTCGGCGGGCCACTCGGTGAACGTGGGCAGCGACAGGGCCCGCTGCTCCACGAGTTCGGCGACGGAACCAGCTATCGGCGCGTTCGCGGCCTTGGGGATGCCGGGGAACAGCGGGCTCTCGGCACCGGCGTACAGCGGCAGGGTCGACAGCCGGGGCCCGGACGGCGCACCGACCTCCATCCCCTCGGCCCGCAGCGCGCTGATGAGTGCCGTACGGGAGACACCGGGCATCTCCTCCGGGCGGAACAGCGGCTTGTAGCCGTACCAGGCGCCCATGTCCACTTCGTCGTCGATCGGCATGGGTTCGATGTAGTCCACCTCGGCCAGTCGTTCGCCGAAGTAGCCCAGCGCGCTGTGCCGGGCCTGCTTGCGCTCGGGGAAGGCCGCCAGGGAGTGCAACGCCACGATGGCGTTGAACGGCGACATGCGCAGCTTGAGACCGAAGCCGGTCACCCAGTACTGGCGCAGTTCCTGGTCCACGACCTCGTCCCGAGAGCGGTCGCGGTAGTGCCCCAGCAGCGTCGCACGGTCGTGGACCCCGTCGTCGTTGGTGACCAGGATGCCGCCCTCGCCGGCGAACACGGCCTTGTTCGCTTGGAGGGAGAAGACCGCCGCGTCACCGAACGTGCCGCACAGCTTCCCCTTGTACCGGCTGCCGTGGGCGTGCGAGCAGTCCTCCAGGACGCGCAGTCGGTGCTTGTCTGCGATGCGCAGGATGGCGTCCATGTCGCAGGGATGGCCCCACTGGTGAACGACGGTGATCACCTTGGTCCGCTCGGTGAGCGTCCGCTCCAGGCTGTCCGGATCGAGCCCGCGGGTACGGACGTCGATGTCGGCGAGGGCCACCTCGCCGCGCAGCGCGTGCACGGGGCTGAGCGCCGCGTGATAAGTCAGCGCCGGCCCGACCACCTCGACGCCTTCTCGTACCCCCAGGGCGAAATAGGCGGCCAGCAGCGCGCTGGTACCGGAGTTGAAGGTGATCGCCCAGCGGACCTGGTGGTCGAGGAAGGCGCGGAAGGCGTCCTCCAGCTCGCGGACGGGGCCGCTGCTGCCCTTGATGGAGATGTCGTCGTTGCGCTGTGCGGCAAGCGCGGCCAGTTCGCTCTGCTCGGCGCGGGGCGGCCAGATCTCGTGCGGTAGCGGCCGGGAGACGGCCGGGGTACCGCCCAGCAGGGCAAGGCGTTCACCGGTGGATGTCATGCGTACCTCTTGTCTTGTGGCGAAGGGAAGTTGTCCCCCGGCGGAGGGGACGGCGTACGGGTCGTGTCTCCTGGCTGAGGTGTTTGGAAGAGCCGTACGGATGCGGGGCCGTGGCAAGCGGCAGGATCAGGCGCGTACGGCACGGCCGGATGCCGGCCGGACGGCTCGCGCACTCGCCTCGGCAGTGGCATCGGAACTGAGGCCGGCCCCGAGGCCGTTCCCGCTTGCGTCGCTCGCCGGCTGCTCGCGGTAGATCCTGTCGAGCAGCCGCACCGCGGCCAGTTGCCGCTGGATGTGGGATGTGCGGTAGTCGCGATCGTCCAGGTGCCGGAAGTAGTGGGTGAACATGGTGTTCACCGCGGCGTCCTTGGGCTGCTCCGAGACCAGGCGGTAGGCGACCTCACCGTCCGGGGAGTGCAGCGCGGCCTCCTTGGGCGTGACGTTCAGCGCCCCCTCGGTGCCCAGGATCGTCAGCTTCTCGACCTTCTCCAGGTTGTGTCGGGAAATCCGCAGCGAACCCGCGAAGTCCCTTCCCGGGTACGTGAAGTGAAGGCTGGCCAGGTCCTCCAGACGGCGCTCCCGCATTTCCTGGTAGCGGTGCAGAAAAGCCGAGCGCACCTCCGCAGGAGCCGGGAACAGCCCACTGAGCACATCGAGCAGGTGATAGCCCATGTCGAGCAGCACGCCGCCCAGGGCCGCATCGCTCGTCGCCCGCCAACCACGGGTCGGCGAACGCAGGTTGAGGTGGTAGTCGTAGGAAAACCAGTACGGCTTGCCGATCTCAGCCAGATGCTCCTGGGCGAACCCGAACACCGGGTTGAAGCCGCGCTGGACCAGCGTGTAGACGCTGCGGTCGGCATCCGCGACCAGTTTGACCAGTTCCCGCGCCTGTTCCTCGGTGACCGCGAACGGCTTTTCCTTGAGTACGTGCTTGTCGGCGCGCAGCAGTTCGCGGCAGATGGTGAAGTGTTCGCTGTGCGGCACGGTGACCACGGCGACATCGAAGTCGGCTGCGTACAGCGCCTCGTCGAGGCTGGCGTAGCGCGCAAAGCCCCACCGTTGCGCAATCCGCTCGGCGGAGTCGGACGGGTCGACACCGCCGGCGATGTCGCTGTGCCGTTCGATGATGGGGAGGTACTCCTGTCCCTGGTGCCCGGCGAAACCGATCACGAGCGAACGACATCGGGGGCGATTGTTAGGTACCACCACGTGCTTTCCCTCTCTGGCACAGGTGCGGCCGTCAGGCTCCCGCGTATGCAGCGCCGCTGCGAGCGGTGTGGCACTGCGGGCGAGGCGCTGTCCGGGAGTCGCGGCCGTCACAAGCTGTCGCTGATGTCCTTCCGGTGGTGCGCCGGTGTCCGTGCGAGCCAAGCGTGTGCCGCAGTCACCGCGTCCCTGATGAAGGCGCTGCCGCTGCGCCGGACGCTTTCGTCCAGCAACGGGCGGTCGGCCGGTCCGAACCAGGCGTACCGGGGGTGCTTGTCCCGTTCGAGCCGCGGGGCCGACAGGTCGCCGCCGACCTCGACCACGTAGTCGACCTCGGTACGGATGCCTCCGTCGGCCTCCCACGTCCCTTCGGCGACCCGGTGCAGCACCCGGGCCAGCCGCCACCCGGTCTCCTCCGCAATCTCCCGCTGCAACGCGGCCAACGGGCTCTCGTACGCCTCGACATGGCCGCCGACCACGTCCCAGCAGCCGGGGAAGAGCTTGCGGTCGGCGGCGCGCTGTTGCAGGAAGACCCGGTCCCGGGCGTCCACGATCAGGGCGCCTACCACCAGCGCGCTCACCGGGAGCTGTCCGGGCGGGCTTCGGCGAAGTGGTCGAGCGTGGCGAGGAACGCGTTGCCGTGACGGCGGGCGATCCCGGCGTTGAAGTTGGCAGTGCTGTCGCATGCCCTGTGGTAGCAGGGGTCGAAGGCCGCCCCGGCCGTTCCGCCCCAAAGCCGCGCCTGTTTCTGGGACTTGACCTCGTAGGAACCACCGTTCAGGCCGCCGGCGGGGATACCGGCCTTCATGAACGGGGCGTAGTCGGAGCGCCCGTCCAGCTTCCAGGTCTGCGAGCTCTGCCCGGCTGCGGCGAAGGCACGGGCGAACCGTTCGGCGATGGCGGCCGAACCTTTCGGCGGGACGATGCCGCTGCCGGGGTCCGTGTTGACACCGTCCATGACGAACAGCCCGGAGTTGGCTCCGCCGATCATCTCCAGGTTGAGGTAGGCGTCGATGTGCTTGCGCTGCGCGGAGGTGAGGGAGTCGACATAGTGCTGCGAGCCGAGCAGGTCGAACTCCTCCGCGCCCCAGAAGGCGTAGACCAGCTGGTTGCGGGAGTGCTGGGCGCGCTCGGCCCGTTGCAGCGCGGTCTCCAGGAGTACGGACACAGCGGCGCCGTTGTCGTTGATCCCCGCCGTCTCAGGCACCGAGTCCAGGTGCGCACCGGAGATCACCTGGTGCTCCGGGTCCCCGGTCGGGGCACGCGCGATGAGGTTGTGGGTGGTACGCCACTCGGTCAGCGACCGAGCCACCAGGGCGCCGGGGGCGTCGTCCTTCCCGGCACGGACCAGTGCCTCCCCAGTTTGCGGTGACACCCCCGCGACGGGAATCCGCGCTGCGGCCGAGTCCTTGAGCCAGCCGTACACCGGCCCCGGGCCGTCGTTGATGACGATTACCGCGGCGGCCCCTGCCCTGGCCGCGGCATGCTCCTTCTCGTCCGTTGTGCAACCGCCGTTGCGCACCAGGGCAATCCGCCCGGAGACCTCGGCTCCGTCGTAGGCGCTGTCCGTGCACCCCTGCCGTTGTTCCTTCGTCCCCGGCACTGCCGCGAACCGCGCGGTGAGCCCCTTTCCAGGCGTCGAGGGAGAGTACTTGGCGAGCACCACGGGCACTTCCTGGCCCCCGGGCAGTGTCAGCCGCTCCCGCAGGGTCTGGGTGTAGTGGAAGGCGAACGGCTGGCGCTCGACCTGGTACCCCGCCTGCTTGAGCTGGCTCTCGACGTAGTCGAGCGAGGCGGCGTAACCAGGCGTCCCCGACGCCCGGTTACCGTCGTTCGTGTCGGCGATGCGCTGTAGCGCCTCGATATGGCCTGCCACGGCGGTGTCGGAGAGCCCGGGCCTTGCCGCACCCGCCGAGCCGGCAGCCGCCGACGCGGCTGGTTGCGCGAAAGCCACCGAGGAAATCATCGCCATCGGCAATGCAGCAGCAACCATCGAACGAGAACTCACGTGATTCCCCCTACTTCTCTCCGACCCGACGCCGCACCGGATCCCCTTTTCGCATACGAGTGAAAGGGGTCAGCGCGCTCCGCGCATGCCGAGCCCACTTGTCGACGAACCGCCAACTTTCCCCACCCAGGCGATTCCCAAGGGAGGCCGGATCTCGCCAGCAGGCGACCGGAACCGATATAGAAGTTGAATGACAGATCAAAGGTGATGTCACAAGCAACGGGCTCGCTTGGACATCCCCAGGCAATAACAACGTGTTGCGCCTTTGCAACCCCTTGACGCAAAAGAGCGCCCTCAGCCACCCCCTTCAAGCCACCCACCCGGCAGGCCGCAACCGCCTTCAAACCGCCGTGAGCAGCAATCTTGTCCGCCCCACCGTCCCACTTGCCAAAATGTTCATGGCCGACAACCCACCCACATACATTGCCGCAACATTGCCCTCATCTGTCATGAGCACGCATGACAGACGACCAACAGGCCGCCCTTTCAGCTCAAACACTAGACACCCGACCCGTCCGCCGCACCCCGACACCCACCAGGATCCGGAACCCTTAGATCACTTCCTTTTGGACATTCGCCACACTTCCCATCGATCGCACCCCACCCTTTAGACAGGCGTTACTCTTTAGGTAGACGTTGCTGAAAACGTGCCCAGAATTTCGGTCCACCGGCCCGGGTGGTGCGGGATCTGCCCGTCGAGCTGGTCGGCCGGATCCGCGGCGACCCGGTGATGCGCCTACCGAGCCACCCCACGTCTACGGCCTCAAGGGCGAACGCCCGCCCAAGCACGGTCCGGAGCTCCGCTTCGCCAGAACCGAGACGTGGTCCAAGCCCTCCGTGACCACAACCATGGACACCACCAACTACGGACAGGCCGAAGCTCAGACATGGGGAACCTCAGACATGGGCCTGAGTCCACCCGAGACCGACCCACCGCTCGGCCTGGCTGGAGCACAACAGTGAACTCCCCATCGCCGAGGGAACTCTGGTCCCCTTGCAGGTCGAGCACCTCTCCAAGGACCGACAGGTGCCACCGATGTGGCTGTGGCCCTCCGAGGCCGGAGCTACCGCGGCGGACGCGGACCACTGGTGGCAGAAATTCCTCCGCAGGTTCAACCTGAAGCACACCTTCCGGTCATGCACCGGGACGGTGAGCGGACGCGGCGGTTCCACCCGCTGCACCGGCCGACCCTCACGCAGACGGAAGGCGGTGCGCAGCGCCTCGTGGCAGCTGAACCACTTCATCGAGACAGTGCCGCAGCTCCCCTTGGTCCAGCGGCCCGCGCATGCGGGCGGCGCCGGCCACGTTGTAGACGGCCGACGTCGGTGCCAGCCGGTGGAAGAACCAGATCCACTGCTGCGCGAAGGACAACAGCATGGCGGAGCGGTCGTGTGGTGAGCGGCATATCCCCGGCGCGCATGAGGCGATCCCCCACTGGTTCAGCAGGTGGGCGAGCAACCGCTACCGCTCCGCGGTCGGTGTGGCGTTCGGCAGCGACCTGACCGCTACCGGATCCCGAGCTCACGCAGGACTCGGTGCTGACTTGGTGCTGACTCCACCGGAAAGTACAGGTAACACACCCCACCAGACCCGGACTTGACCTGGCCGTTGGCGTCCTTGCGCTTCGTTCGTAGCCAGATGGTCTCGAGCTGGTGGCGTTGGTAGATGCGGCGGACGGCGGGGTCGTTGGGGGAGGCGGGGTCGTTGGCGATGACGTTGCCGGTGGGGGTGAAGCCGATGACGGTCATGAGGTGGCCGGCGGTGCCGTAACCGGCGCCGTCCAGTTCGGACTTGAGGAAGGACTGGGAGGTGATGACGGGGATGCCGGCGTGGACGAGGCGTTCGACGTCGTTGAGGGAGGTCAGGCGGGTGACGATGGCCTGGAGGTCGCGGTAGGTGGCGGCGTAGGCGGCGTTGAAGGGCCAGTTGCCGCAGCCCTTGTACTGGTAGTCGAAGGTGTAGCGGGCGGCGTGGCAGACCTGGGGGTCGGCGTAGCTGGGGTCGACCCAGGCGAGCTGTTCGCGGGTGGGGCGGCGGCCCCAGTGCTCGATGATCATCTCGGAGGAGGTGGGGCTGCACCACGCCTCTCCCCCGTTGTCGTACTCGGGGTACTGACCCTTGTGGATCTCCTGCGAGTAGCGGGGGACGCGGAGTTCGTGGCCGACCAGGCCGGGGGTGGAGGGCGGGACCTCGAAGCGGGCCGGGACGTCGGAGGCCATGGCGCCCAGGCGCCAGACGGTGGGGGTGGCGGTGGTGCCGGGGCGGCACAGGAGGGTGAGGCGGAGCTGGTAGGCGGTGAAGCGGAGGCCGGTGGTGGGGTCGTCGAGGGCGAGGGTGTCGGTGGAGACGGCGCTGCGGCCGTCCTTCTGGTCGTCGACGGAGGTGCGCCGGATGTCGGCGTCGCCGTCGCCGGCGGTCCAGCGGCCCATGACGTACCAGGGGGTGCGGCCGCCGTCGGAGTAGGTGGCGCGCAGTTCCACGGTGATCCAGGTGCCGGGCGGGGTGTGCGCGTTCCAGGAGGCGACGGCCTCGGTGGCGGGCACCGGGAGGCGGTGGACGGGGCTGGTCCAGGTCGCGTATTCCCAGGTGGCGGACTTACCGGTGTGGGGGTCGTGGTAGACGGTGGTGCCGGCGGGGCGGGCGATGCGGATGCCGGGGCGGTGGCCGGCGGCGACGCGGGTGCCGTGGGCGGTGCCCCGGTGCCAGTCGGTGGGGGTGGTCCAGGCGTGGTAGTCCACGGGGTTCGTCGTCCGGGTCGGGGGCGGTGGGGTGGCACGGTGGGGGGCGGCGGTCGCGGGGAGGGGGGTGGCCGCGGCCGCGGCGGCGGCGAGCGCGGCGGCCAGGACGGTGCGCCGGGGTGCGGAGCTGCTCATGAGGTCCCCCTGTCGGACGTCGGACGCGGTCGGGACGTGCGGGGCTGGTGCGAGTGGGCTCAACTATCTCCGTTCCGGGCGGGCTTCGGAAGGCGCTGCGACGCGCGTCGCGCCAGGAACATTGGTGTGGACCACTGATGCGTAGGCTGGTGGAATGACCCCCGGACCCGCCCCCGCCCCGGACCCCGTACTGGCCCCGCTCGCCGCCCGGCTGCACACCCTGCCGCCCTCCTGCGGCCCGGTGCGGCTGATCGCGGTGGACGGGCACGCGGGCTCCGGCAAGAGCACCTTCGCGGCGCGGCTGGCGGCGGCGCTGGGCGGCGCCCCGGTGGTGCACACCGACGACCTGGCGACGCACGAGGAACTGTTCGAGTGGAGCGACCGGTTCCGCGAGCAGGTGCTCGCCCCGCTGTCCCGTGGCGAGACGGCGCACTACGGGGTCTACGACTGGGTGCGCCGGGAGTTCACCGCGGTGCGGGAACTGCCGCCGGCCCCGGTGGTGCTCGTCGAGGGCGTCGGCACCGGGCGGCGCGCGCTGCGGCCGTACGCGGCGTGCCTGCTGTGGATGGAACTGGCGAGCGAGCATTCATGGGAACGAGGTCAACTCCGGGACGGGCCGGGGCAGTCCGCGTTCTGGGATGGCTGGATCCCGGCGGAGCGTGCGCACTTCGCGGCCGATCCGTCCCGACCGCACGCCGATCTCCTGGTGCTCCAGGGGCAGATGGGATACGAGGTACGGGTGGGACCGGCCGGACGGCCGTGAACAGGCCCGGAGTTCACCCTGGGTAGCCGGCCGTGGCTGACACGCCGACAGTCGCCGAACGGGACCCGCCGAGTGCGCCAACTCGGCTTGACCCAGGGGGCGTACAGGACTTACGTTCTGAATGTGCGGTTCTTCGGACCGCCTGCAGACGCGAAGCCCCCGGTTGTTCCCCCGTGATCGGGGGCTTCGTTCTGCGCTCATTCCCTGCGCGACGGCCACCACGGCGCACTTCCCTTACCCAGGGTCACCGCCTTCTTCCCGCCGATGCGCCCCCGTTCACGCCCCCGTTTCCACCTCGTGCGGCCCTCTACGACCTGCACCGACAGCGCAGGTACGATGCGAGTCTGTGCCACCGCAGGACCCGGACCAGAGCGCGTGGCGGGGCAACTCCCGTCCCCCACACACCGGTTCGGCCAGGGCCGGCCGGCCCTGGGAGCGCGGCCCGGCACACGTCCGGTGGTACACCACGGGGGGACGTTTTGTGGGGGGACGGGATGGATGTCGGCACTCAGGGTTCGCCCGCCCCGGCCGAACTCGCCTGGCTGCGCGCGGTGGACGCCTACACCATGGGGGCCTACCCCCAGGCCGAGGAGGAGTTCCGTGCCGCGGTGCGGCTCGACCCGTCGATGGCCGACGCCTGGCTCGGCCTGCACGCGCTGCGCGCCGACACCACCATGGCGCTGCTGCGGATGCACCAGCACCGCGACCGCTTCGGCGAGCAGCGGGCCCGCCACCGACGCGCCCTCAACTCCTGGTACTGGCTGGGCTGGTGGGTCCAACCCGTACTGGAGACCGGCCGCGACCTCCTCCTGGCGCACGCCTCCCACTGGCTCGACGGCCGGCACGTCGCCGAGCTCGACCAGGCGCTGGCCGGCTGCCCGCCGGTGGACACCGACCCCCAGGTGCGGTTCCTGCACGCCTGCCGCGCCTACCTCGTCAAGGACTGGGACCAGCTCGTCCGGCACACCGAACCGCTGCTCGGCGACCCGGTACTGGGCATCGAGGCGGGGCTGTTCGGCGGCATGGCGCGGGTCCGGCTGGAGATGTACGGGCAGGCCGAACCGCTGCTGGCCACCGCGCTGATGCGGTGCCGCAGCGAGCAGCCGCAGCGCAAGGAGCTGCGCTACTGGCTCGCCCGCGCCTACGAGGGCACCGGCCGCAGCGCCGCCGCCCTCCCCCTCTACCGCGCGGTGCACCGCGTCGACCCGACGTTCATGGACACCGCCGCCCGACTGGCCGCCATCGCCGAGGCGGACGGACTGGACGAGGGCGGCGGCCTGGCGACCGTCCCCGTCCAGGGCCCGGCCCAACAGGCCGGCGGCGACCTCGATCCGCTGGCACCGCTGGACCCGGTGGACGGCCGGGAGTTGCTGGTGACCGGCGAGGGGGCCGGGCAGGAGGCGGAGCCGGCGGTGCCACCCACCGAGGACGGCCGCGCGGCCCGCGCCAAGGCCACCGCGCCGGGCCGCTACGGCGCCGACCGGCTGCCCGCCGGGCCGGCCGATCCGGTGCTGCTGGAGAAGGCGCTGGCGGAGCTGGAGCGGATGGTCGGCATGGAGCCGGTCAAGCGTCATGTGCGGGCGCTCTCGGCGCAGTTGCGGATGGCCCGGCTGCGCGCGAGCCAGGGTCTGCCGGTGGCGCCCCCGAAGCGGCACTTCGTCTTCTCCGGGCCCTCGGGGACCGGCAAGACCACGGTGGCCCGGATACTCGGCCGGGTCTTCTACGCGCTGGGGCTGCTCGGCGGCGACCATCTCGTGGAGGCCCAACGGGCGGATCTGGTCGGCGAGTTCCTCGGCCAGACCGCGGTCAAGGCGAACGAACTGATCGACTCGGCGCTGGGCGGCGTGCTCTTCGTCGACGAGGCGTACAGCCTCGCCAACTCCGGCTACAGCAAGGGCGACGCGTACGGCGACGAGGCCCTCCAGGTGCTGCTGAAGCGGGCCGAGGACAACCGCGACCGGCTGGTCGTCATCCTGGCCGGCTACCCCGAGGGCATGGACCGGCTGCTGGCCGCCAACCCGGGCCTGTCGTCGCGGTTCACCAGCCGGGTGAACTTCCCCAGCTACCGGCCGCTGGAACTGACCAAGATCGGCGAGGTGTTGGCCGCGGAGAACGGCGACCGCTGGGACGAGGAGGCCCGCGAGGAGCTGTGCAGCATCAACGGCCATGTCGTCGAGCAGGGATGGATCGACGAACTCGGCAACGGCCGCTTCCTGCGCACCCTTTACGAGAAGAGCTGCGCCTACCGCGATCTGCGGCTGTCCACCTGGCAGTCCACCCCGTCCCGGGACGACCTCGCCACGCTCCGCCTGCCGGACCTGATGCAGGCGTACGGCGAGGTGCTCTCGGGCCGCGGCCCGGACCCGCAGGCGCCGCCACACGAGCTGGACCTGTAGGCCGGAGCCGGCGGGCAACTGGCCTGGTGGGAGCACCGGAACGGACGCGGCCAGGGGGAGCGCGGGAACCGGCGCCGCCGGTGAGGGCACAGGAACGGATGCGGGGCGCGCCGGTGGTCCCGGCGCGCCCCCTTCACGTCCCGCACCTCGCGCGGTCGCTCGGCACCGCTCAGCTCGCCAGCGCGGGGTTCTCGGCCGCCGAAGGCGCGCCCTCGCGCGCCTCGTCCGACTCATGCGGCCCACGCGGCTCCCGCGGCTCGGTCAACTCGTGCACCTCGCCGCACCGCTCGCCCGGATCGCCAGCCTCGTCGGCCTCGTCTGCCTCGTAGGCCCGGTCGGCCTCCGTACCGGCCGCGGCCCCCGAAGGAACCACCGCCACCGAAGTGGCCGTCGCCGCCGGCTCCGTCCGGTGCGCCGGGTCGCGGACCTCGCCGACCAACATCTCCAGGACATCCTCCAGCGCGACCAGGCCGAGCACCCGCCCGGTGGCGTCGGCGACCGACGCGAGGTGCGAGGCGGCCCGGCGCATCGCCGTCAGGGCGTCGTCCAGGGGCAGTTCGGCGCGGAGCGTGGCCATCGGGTGCCAGAACCGCTGCGGCACCGCCCGGTCCCGTTCCTCCAGGTCCAGGACGTCCTTGACGTGCAGATAGCCCATGTAGGCGCCGCCCGGCGCACACACCGGGAAGCGGGAGTAGCCGGTCCGCACGGTCAGCTCCTCCACCTGCCGGGGCGTTACCGTCGGTTCGACGGTGATCAGCCCGGCGGGGTCCAGGAGCACATCGGTGACCGGGCGGCTGCCGAGCTCCAGGGCGTCGGAGAGCCGCTCCTGCTCGACCGGGTCGAGCAGCCCCGCCTGGCCGGAGTCCTCGACGAGGTGGGTGAGTTGCTCGCTGGTGAAGACCGCCTCGACCTCGTCCTTGGGCTCGACGCGGAAGAGCCGCAGCACCCCGCGGGCCAGCGCGCCGAGCAGCGCGGTGACCGGGCGGCAGAGCCGGGCGAAGGCGACCAGCCCGGGGCTGAACCACAGGGCGGTCTTCTCCGGCGCGGCCATCGCGAGGTTCTTCGGGACCATCTCGCCGATGACCAGGTGGAGGAAGACCACCAGGGCCAGGGCGATGGCGTAGCCGAGCGGGTGGATGAGGGCGGCCGGCAGCCGGACGGCCGCGAAGGCCGGCTCCAGCAGGCGGGCGACGGTCGGTTCGGCGACCGCGCCGAGGGTCAGGGAGCAGATGGTGATGCCGAACTGGGCGGCGGCCATCATCTGCGGCAGGTTCTCCAGGCCGTGCAGGACCCGGCGGGCCCGTTTGGAGCCCATGACGGCGAGCGGTTCGATCTGGCTGCGGCGGACCGACACCAGGGCGAACTCGGCGCCGACGAAGAAGCCGTTGGCGAGCACGAGCAGGACGGCGAAGAGGAGTTGGGCCACGGTCATCGGGCCACCTCCGCACCGGCCGCGACCCGCTCCCTGGCGGCCGCCTCGGGAACCGCGGGAGCCGCGGGCGCCGCGGGCGCCAGCCGGACCAGTCGTATCCGCTCGGCGCGGTGGTGCGAGACCAGCCGCACCCGCAGCCGCCAGCCGTCGAGTTCCGCGGTGTCGCCCGGGGCCGGAATCCGGCCGAGTATGTGCGCGACCAGTCCCGCGACGGTCTCGTACGGGCCCTCGGGGGCGGACAGGCCGATTCGGCGCAGGGTGTCGACCCGGCAGCCGCCGTCGGCGTCCCACGCGGGCCGGCCGTCCTCCGGCGGGGCCTGGCCGAGCTCGGGCAGGTCCACCCGGTCGTGCTCGTCGCGGACCTCGCCGACGAGTTCCTCGATGATGTCCTCCAGGGTCACCACGCCGGCGGTGCCGCCGTACTCGTCGACGACCACGGCGATCGGCTGCTCGCTGCGCAGCCGCTCCAACAGCGGCTGCACCGGCAGCGTCTCGGGGACCAGCAGCGGCGCCACCGCGATCCGGGCCGCCGGGACGCGCAGCCGCTCCTCGGTGGGGACCGCCAGGGCGTCCTTGAGGTGCACCATGCCGACGATCTCGTCGAGCCGGGTGCGGTAGACGGGGAAGCGGGAGAGGCCGGTGGCGCGGGTGAGGTTGACGACGTCCTCGGCGGTGGCGTTCGCCTGGAGGGCGCTGACCCGGACGCGGGGCGTCATCACGTTCTCCGCGGTGAGGTCGCCCAGCGAGAGGGTGCGGACGAAGAGGTCCGCGGTGTCCTGCTCGATCGCCCCGGCCCGGGCCGAGTGCCGGGCCAGCGAAACCAGTTCGCCGGGGGTGCGGGCGGAGGCGAGCTCGTCGGTGGGCTCCACGCCCAGGGCGCGGACCAGCCGGTTGGCGACGGTGTTCAACAGCGTGATCACCGGCCGGAAGAAGCGGGAGAAGGCGTTCTGCGGACCGGCGACGACGCGGGCGACCTGGAGCGGCTTGGAGACCGCCCAGTTCTTGGGCACCAGTTCGCCGACGACCATCTGGACGGCGGAGGCCACCAGCATGCCGATGACCACCGCGATGCCCGGTATGGCGCCCTCGGGCAGCCGGAGGGCGCGCAGCGGGTCGGAGAGCAGCTCGGCCAGCGCCGGCTCGGCGAGCATGCCGACCACCAACGAGGTGATGGTGATGCCGAGTTGGGTGCCGGAGAGCTGGAAGGAGAGTTCCCGCAGTGCGGAGACGACGGTGCCGGCCCGGCGGTCGCCCTCGGCCGCGGCCCGTTCGGCGTCCGCCTTCTCGACGGTGACGAGTCCGAACTCGGCGGCCACGAAGAAGCCGTTGGCGAGGATCAGCGCGAGTGCCGCAAGGAGGAGCAGCAGGGGGCCGGTCATGCCGCCGCCTCCGTCGTATGCGGGGGTTCGGGAGGGGCGGCGCAGGTACTACAGGACGATCCGTCCATTGCCGGAGGGAGTCACTCCTCGGGTCGTTGGGTTCCCCTCTGCGGGGACGGGGCGCGGGCGCGCCCCGGAGAACAGAGTAAACAGCGGGGCCGGCGTCAGGGCCAGGGTCATCAGTCCGTGTGGTCGACGGCACCGTGCCGCTCGACGAGGTCGCGCAGCGCCCTGGCGTCGCGGATGGCCTGCTCCCGGGCGATGCCGGGCTGGATGCCCATCGCGGGCAGGCTGGTGCCGTCGGCGAGGTCCAGATGGACCCAGGGGTCGCCGGCGCGGAGGTTGACGCGCAGCACCTGGGCCCAGGCCAGGTCGCGCCGGGTGGTGAGGTTGACGATCCGCACGCCCTCCGGCTGGGCGACCACCTTGGGGCGGCTGAGCAGCATCAGGACGGCGCCCACCAAGACACCGGTGGCCACGAAGCTGATCCGCTCCCCGCCGCTCAACTCCGGCAGCAGCAGCGCGATCGCCACGAGGGCGGCGAGTTGGGCGATGCCGACGGTGTACAGGACGGCCCGGGTGCGGGTCGGCCGGAAGGTCACCGGGAGGTCGGGCAGGGCGGCGGGGGACGCGGGCGCGGACACGGGTCGTCTTCCGTCAGGTGGTGTGGGCGGGGCGGTGGGTGATCAGAGCCGGCAGGCGTGGATACCGGTGGTCAGGATCGCGCGGGCGCCGAGGTCGTAGAGCTCGTCCATGATCCGCTGGGCGTCCTTGGACGGGACCATCGAGCGGACCGCCACCCAGCCCTCGTGGTGCAGCGGGGAGACGGTCGGGGACTCCAGGCCCGGCGTGAGCGCCACGGCCTTCTCGACCTGGTCGACGCGGATGTCGTAGTCCATCATCACGTACCGGCGGGCCACCAGGACGCCCTGCATCCGGCGGAGGAACTGACGGACCTTGGGGTCGTCGTCCGGGGCGCCGGTGCCGCGGATGACCACGGCCTCGGACCTGAGGATCGGCTCGCCGATGATCTCCAGTCCGGCGTTGCGCAGGGTGGTGCCGGTCTCCACGACGTCGGCGATGATCTCGGCGACGCCGAGCTGGATGGCGGTCTCCACCGCGCCGTCGAGGTGGACGACGGAGGCGTCCACGCCGTTGTCGGCCAGGTGCTTGGTGACCAGGCCGGAGAAGGAGGTGGCGATGGTCATGCCGCCGAAGTCGGCCACGTCCTTGGCCGTGCCCGGGCGGGTGGCGTAGCGGAACGTGGAGCCGGCGAAGCCGAGCTGGAGGATCTCCTCGGCCGGCGAGCCGGAGTCCAGCAGCAGGTCCCGGCCGGTGATGCCGATGTCGAGCTTGCCCGAGCCGACGTAGACCGCGATGTCGCGGGGGCGCAGGAAGAAGAACTCGACCTCGTTCTCGGCGTCGACCAGGACCAGCTCCCGACGGTCCTTGCGCTGGCGGTAGCCGGCCTCATGGAGCATCGCCGACGCAGGCTCGGACAGTGAACCCTTGTTGGGGACAGCGATGCGCAGCATGACAGCGAATTCCTTTACGGCTGGGAGAGTTGGGGATTGCGGGGGGGGTTCAGAGGTGGGCGTAGACGTCGTCGAGGGAGATGCCCTTGGCGACCATCATCACCTGAAGGTGGTAGAGGAGCTGGGAGATCTCCTCGGCGGCGGCGTCGTGCGACTCGTGCTCCGCGGCCATCCAGACCTCGGCGGCCTCCTCGACGATCTTCTTGCCGATGGAATGGACGCCGGACTGCACCAGCTCGGCGGTGCGGGAGGTGGCCGGGTCGCCGCTGGCGGCCTTCTGCTGGAGCTCGGCGAAGAGCTCCTCGAACGTCTTCTTGGACATGATGTCGCCTACCCTACGCGGTGATGTCACAGTGGCGCGCAGCGCCTCGACCCAAGGGCGGTGGCGGGTGACGGGCGGGCCGGTCAGCGCCAGGGCTCGGCGACGGTGCGGAGCGTGGCGGCGGTGGCGACCGCGGCGGTGACCGCCTCGTGGCCCTTGTCCTCGACCGACCCGGGCAGGCCGGCGCGGTCCAGCGCCTGCTCCTCGGTGTCGCAGGTCAGCACGCCGAAGCCGACCGGCACGCCGGTGTCCACCGAGACCTGGGTCAGGCCCTGGGTGACGCCCTGGCAGACGTAGTCGAAGTGCGGGGTGCCGCCGCGGATGACGACGCCGAGCGCGACCACCGCGTCGTAGCCGCGGCCGGCCAGGACCTTGGCGACCACCGGGAGTTCGAAGGTGCCGGGCACCCGCAGCAGCGTCGGCTCGTCGATGCCCAGTTCCGACAGGGCCCGCAGCGCGCCGTCCACCAGGCCGTCCATGACCTTCTGGTGCCACTGCGCGGCGATTACGGCCACCCGCAGGTCGCCACAGTTCTTCACGGACAGTTCGGGTGCGCCCTTGCCGCTCATGCTTCTCCTCTTACGGGTGGTGGTGTGGGGTCCGGCTGACGGTCGTCACTGGTTGCCGCAGGGGCCGGCCGCGGCGGGGTCGGCGGTGCCGTCCAGCCAGGGCAGGTCGTGCCCCATCCGGTCGCGCTTGGTGCGCAGGTACCGCAGGTTGTGCTCGCCGGCCTGGACGGGCATCGGCTCGCGGCCGATGACGGTGAGGCCGTGCCGCACCAGGGCGTCGGTCTTGTCGGGGTTGTTGGTCAGCAGCCGCAGCGAGCGGACGCCGAGGTCGGCGAGCATCCGGGCGCCGGCGCCGTAGTCGCGGGAGTCGGCGGGCAGCCCCAGTTCGAGGTTGGCGTCGAGGGTGTCCCGGCCGTTCTCCTGGAGCTCGTAGGCGCGCAGCTTGGACAGCAGGCCGATGCCGCGCCCCTCGTGGCCGCGGAGGTAGACCACCACGCCGCGGCCGGCCTGGCTGATCCGGCGCAGCGACGCCTCCAGTTGGGGGCCGCAGTCGCAGCGCAGCGAGTGGAAGACGTCCCCGGTCAGGCACTCGGAGTGGACCCGGACCAGGACGTCCTCGCCGTCGCCGAGGTCGCCGGCGACCAGGGCGATGTGCTCGACGCCGTCGACCGTGGAGCGGTAGCCGTGGGCGGTGAACTCGCCGAAGGCGGTGGGGAGTCGGGTGGTGGCCTCGCGGCGGACGGTGGGCTCGGCGGAGCGCCGGTAGGCGATCAGGTCCTCGATGGAGATGATCGACAGGCCGTGCTTGCGGGCGAACGGGACGAGCTCGGGCAGCCGCAGCATGGTGCCGTCCTCGCCGGCGATCTCGACGATGGCGGCGGCGGGGCGCAGTCCGGCCAGCCGGGCGAGGTCCACGCCGGCCTCGGTGTGGCCGTTGCGGACCAGGACGCCGCCGGGCTTGGCGCGCAGCGGGAAGATGTGGCCGGGCCGGACGAAGTCGCCGGGAGTGGAGTCGCCGGAAGCCAGCAGGCGCAGGGTGGTGGCGCGGTCGGCGGCGGAGATGCCGGTGGAGACGCCGTGCGCGGCGGTGGCGTCGACGGAGACGGTGAAGGCGGTCCGCATCGACTCGGTGTTGTGCTCGACCATCTGCGGCAGGTCGAGCCGGTCCAGCTCGGGGCCCTCCATGGGGGCGCAGATCAGGCCGCGGCACTCGCTCATCATGAACGCGATGATCTCGGGGGTGGCCTTCTCGGCCGCGACGATCAGGTCGCCCTCGTTCTCGCGGTTCTCGTCGTCGACCACGACGACCGGCCGGCCGGCGGCGATGTCGGAGACGGCCCGCTCGACCGGGTCCAGGGTGAGGTCGTCGGACTCGACCTCGGCGTACCAGCTCTGCAGTGCGGTCATGCTCCAACTCCCTTGATCGCTTCTGTGCCCGTACGGCGCCGAGGCGCACCTCTCGTTGCTGTCACGTGCAGCCCGGCGGCCGCAGGTGCGTCGCTCACAGCAGGGCTCCTTCCAGTGCGGGGCTCTCCTCGACATCGGCGGCCCGCGAGCGGAGCCACCAGTCGCGCATGCCCCATGCGACGAGGGCGAGGTAGACGACGTAGACGAGGCCGGAGAAGGCCAGGCCGCTGCTGAAGGCGAGCGGGACGCCGACCACGTCGACCAGGAGCCAGGCGAACCAGAACTCGACCAGCCCGCGGGCCTGGGCGACCATCGCGGCGAGCGTGCCGACGAAGATGTACGCGTCCGGCCAGGGGTTCCAGGACAGCTGCGGGACCAGGGTGAACAGCCCGCCGACGGCGAGCGTGCCGACGGCGGTGCCGCCGATCAAGAGCCCGCGCTCGCGCCAGGTGGCGAACCGGACGGCGATCGAGCCGTCCTGGGCCTGCCGGCGGCCGCGCTGCCACTGCCGCCAGCCCCACAACGCCACCCCGATGACGAGCAGTTGCTTGCCGACGCCACCGCTGAGGTGGGCGGAGGCGTAGGCGGCGACGAGGATGACGCCGGAGAGGAACTGGGCCGGCCAGGTCCATATCGAGCGCCGCCAGCCGAGCGCCAGGGCGGCCAGGCCGACGGTGTTGCCGATCATGTCGGACCAGATGACGCGCTGCCCGAAGGCCGTGAACGCCGGGCCGTTGAGCCAGTCCAGGACGCTCACCGGTCCGTCCCCTGAAGCTCCGCGAGGTCGCCCGCGCCCGTGCCGCCCCGGCCGAGCAGCCGCTCGACGTACTTGGCGAGCACGTCCACTTCGAGGTTGACGGGGTCGCCGGGCTGTTTGATGCCGAGGGTGGTCAGGGCGAGGGTGGTGGGGATGAGGCTGATGGTGAAGTGGTCGTCGGCGGCGTCGACGACGGTGAGGCTGACACCGTCGACGGTGATGGACCCCTTCTCGACGACGTAGCGGGCGAGTTGGGCGGGCAAGCCCACCTTCACCAACTCCCAGTGCTCGCCGGGCGTGCGCGCAAGGATCGTGCCCGTGCCGTCGACATGGCCCTGGACGAGGTGTCCGCCGAGCCGGCCGCCCAGCGCCATCGGGCGCTCCAGGTTGACCCGGGAGCCGGGGACCAGCGCGCCGAGGCTGGAGCGGTTGAGGGTCTCGGCCATCACATCGGCGGTGAACTCGCCGCCGCCGGTGTCCACCACCGTCAGACAGACGCCGTTGACGGCGATCGAGTCGCCGTGCTTGGCGTCCTCGGTGACGACGGGGCCGCGCAGGCGGAAGCGGGAGGAGTCGCCGAGGCTCTCGACGGCGACGACCTCACCCAGTTCTTCGACGATTCCGGTGAACACTCAGTTCTCCTCGGTGCGAGCGTGGCGATTGGGGACGGCGGTGATGCGCAGATCGGGGCCGAGGCGGGCGGCATCGGTCACATCGAGCCGCAACGCCTCGGTGAGGGTGGTGATTCCGGCCTCGCCGACGGCGGCCGGGCCGGCGCCGAGCAGCACCGGCGCGAGATAGCCGACGACCTTGTCGACGGCCCCGGCGGCGAGGAAGGCCCCGGCGAGCGTGGGCCCGCCTTCGAGCAGCACGGACCGCACACCGCGGGCCGTCAGGGCCCGGAGCAGGGCGGGGATGGACAGGCCGCGGCCCTCGGGCGCGCGCGGCAACCGGACGATCGGCGCGAGCCCTTCGAGGTGGGCGGCGTCCGCGTCCTCGGCGACCGCGATCAGGGTCGGGGCGGTCCCGTCCAACACCCGGGCGCCGGCCTTGACCACGCCGGCATCGGAGTCGAGGACCACCCGCAGCGGCTGGCTGACCTCGTCGTCCGCGAGCCCGGCGATCCGCGCGCCGAGGTGCGGATCGTCCGCGCGGGCGGTGCCGGAGCCGACCACGACCGCGTCCGCGGCGGCCCGCAGCCGGTGCACATCGGCCCGCGACTCGGGCGAGGAGATCCACCGGCTGGTGCCGTCGGCGGCGGCGATCCGGCCGTCCAGGGTGGCCGCGTACTTCCACAGCACGAACGGGCGGCCGCGCAGCACCGACGTCAACCACGCCTCGTTGCCGGCCGCGGCCTCGTCGGCGAGCAGCCCGCCCTCGACGTCGACGCCGGCCTCGGCCAGCGTCAGCGCGCCGCCGGTGGCGGTGGGGTTGGGGTCGGACACGGCGTAGACGACCCGCGCGATGCCGGCGTCGATCAACGCCTGGGCACACGGCCCCGTACGCCCGGTGTGGTTGCAGGGCTCCAGGGTGACCAGCGCGGTCCCGCCCCGGGCCCGCTCGCCCGCGGCGCGCAGCGCGTGCACCTCGGCATGCGGCCCACCGGCCCGCTGGTGCCAACCCTCGCCCACGATGCCGCCCGCGGAATCCAGGACGACGCAACCGACGACCGGGTTCGGGCTGGTGTGACCGAGGCCGCGGGCGGCGAGCTCGATGGCCCGGCGCATCGCCGCGATCTCTACGGGGGCTTCGGTGGCCACCGGGTCCTCCTGCCTCTTCGGGCACGGACTCCGGGGCTGTCGAAAACGACAGGAGCGGACGCGACACACGACGACACCGGTACCGAAAGGCGCGGCCCTGCCCGAAAACCTCGGACGCGCCGCCAACGGCGGTGTACATCGAGCTCGCCCGCCGCGCACTGCCTCCCATCCGGACTTTCACCGTCGGTGCAGGAATTCCACCTGCTCAACCGGCCGCTGGCTGCGGACGGGTCGCGGACTGTTACCGCCGGTTCGGAATTACACCGACCCCGGAGTGCGCTGCTGCTTATGCCTGTACGCGCCCAGTGTGCCATGGGGGGTGGGGGCGGGGTGGGCTGGGGGTTGTGGCCTCCCTCACGTTTCGGCCTGGCGGCCGGTTGGTTCCCACGTTGTTGGCTTTCCCGCCGTGCGGGGTGCGGTTGTTTGCGCCTTGCGGCGCGGGCTTGTTGTTCGCCTTTCCGCTGCGCGGGGCGGGCCGATTTGTGTCCGCTGCGCGGGGCTGTCGGGGTGCGGTGACGGGTCTCCGGGGGCGGTAGGCCAGACTGCTTCGCTTTACGTCTGGCCTACCGCCCCCTCCGACCCGTCTCCTCCCGTGGGTGGGTGGAAAACCAGGTGAGTTGGGGCTGATCCTTGTGGTCCCCTGACGGCCGTGGCCCGGTGTGACTGGGCTGCCGGTCCTCTTACGGTCACCGCCCGGTGGCTGGGGCCGCCTGTCTTCTGACGGTCGCCACGCAGACTCACGCGTCGTCCTCGTCCGCTGACGGTCACCACTCAACCCAGCGGCCCGAGTTGACCCACCGGGCGGTCGCGGCACCCACCGTTGTTTACCCACCCCCACGGGAGGGGACGGGCCGGAGGGGCGGGGTGCCAGACGTAAAGCGAAGCAGTCTGGCACCCCGCCCCGGAGGCCCGTCACCGCACCCCGACAGCCCCGCGCAGCAGGCGCGAAGAACAGCAACCCACACGGAGGGAAAGCCAACAACGTGGGAAGCCAGCCAAGCGCAGCGTCCCGTTGGGCGATAGCCGCGGTCTTCCTCGTGCACGGCTCGGTCACCGGCAACTTCGCCACCCGCATCCCCTGGATCCAGGACCACACCCAGATTCCGCCCGGTCAACTCGGCCTGGCCCTGGCCTTCCCCGCCATCGGCGCATCGCTGGCCATGCCGTTGGCCGGGCGGATCAGCCACCGCCTCGGCACCCGCACCGCGTTGCGCGTGCTGCTCACGCTGTGGACGCTCGCCCTGGCCCTGCCCGCCCTCTCCCCCGACCTGTTCGTGCTCTGCGGCGCGCTGTTGGTCTACGGCGCGACCTCGGGCACGGCGGACGTGGCGATGAACGCGCTGGGCGTGGAGACCGAGGACCGGCTGGGTCGGCCGATCATGTCGGGGCTGCACGGGATGTGGAGCGTGGGCGCGCTGCTCGGCTCGGCGGCCGGCACCGTCGCCGCGCACGCCGGTACCGACGCCCGGCTCCATCTCGCCGGCGCCGCCCTGGTGTTGACCCTGCTCGGCGCGCTCGCCTGCGGGGGCGTACTGGATCTGCGCAGCGCGCCCGAGGAGCATCCGCCGCCGCGCTTCGCGCTCCCGCCGCGGTCGGCGCTGGTCATCGGCGCCGTCGGGTTCTGCGCGGTGTTCGCCGAGGGCGCCTCGCTGGACTGGTCGGCGGTCTACCTCCGCGACCGGCTGGGCACCGACGCGGGGTTGGCGGCCGCGTGCACCACCGCGTTCTCCTGCACGATGGCCCTCGCCCGGCTGGCCGGGGACCGGATGGTGGCGCGTTTCGGTCCGGCCCGCACGGTCCGGGCCGGCGGGGTGCTGGCCACCGCCGGCGGGCTGTTGATCGTCACCGCGGGCCGGCCGGCCTGGGCGATGGCCGGCTTCGGACTGGTGGGGTTGGGGATCGCGGTGGTGGTCCCGCTGGCGTTCGCGGCGGCCGCGCGCAGCGGCCCGGCGCCCAGCCAGGCCATCGCGGGGGTGGCCACCATCGCCTACACCTCGGGGCTGATCGCCCCCTCGGCGATCGGCGGGATCGCCCAGGCGACCTCGCTGACCGGATCGTTCGTGCTGGTGACGACGCTGGCCTTCGGGCTGGTGGCGGGGGCCCGGGTGCTGCGGATGCCGGCCCGGACGGCCTGCGCGGGCGCCCCGGCCGGCGCCGAACGCGGCAGCGACCTGGAGCGCTCCTGACCGCGGCGGCTCAGGCCGCGTCGACCCCGGTGCCCTCCTGGGCCGGCCGCAGCAGGTCCGTGGCTATCGCGCGGGCCCGCTCCGACCACGGGGTGGGGCGCAGCGTCTGCGGGTCGACGCGGACCAGCACCCGGTGGCCGTACGCGTGGGTCTCGGTGCCGTCGGCGGAGCAGATCCTGAAGCCGTAGGTGAGGCCGGTGCGGCCGAGGCGCTCGACCCACAGGTGCGCGGCGTAGTGGCCGGCGCGGGTGAGCGGGCGCTCGTAGGAGACCTTCATCTCCTTGATGACGTTGCACATGTCACCGGCGGCGGCCCAGTCGCCGTCGAATTCGTAGCCGAAGCCGTGCCAGTACTCAGCCCAGGCGCGCTCGGCCAGCAGCGGGTAGCGGGAGTTGTGGAGCATGCCGAGCGCGTCGAGGTCGTCGAAGTGGACGGTGACGGGGACCAGTTGACCGTAGTCGACGGGTCCGACGGTCTGGAGGGGTTCGACGCTCACGGGTGGTGCTCCTGGGGTTTACGACGGGATGTTCGGGGCGCGCGGGGCCGGCCGGGCCGGCGCGACGAGCCCGAGCCATCGTAAGCGGCTGCTTAGAATGCTTTGCGTCCCCCCGTGAAGAACACCTGAACAACTGGAGCAGTCATGGGCCTCGGCGTGCGCTGGACCGTGCATGGCGACGGGCGCAATCCGGCCCCTGGTGCCGTGGTCAGACCGGACGAGCGGCTGTCGTGGCCGCGCACGATCGGCCTCGGTGCGCAGCACGTCGTCGCGATGTTCGGGGCGAGTTTCGTCGCCCCCGTCCTCATGGGGCTCGACCCCAACCTCGCGATCATGATGTCCGGCGTCGCGACCGTCATCTTCCTGCTGGCCACCCGCGGGCGGGTGCCGTCCTACCTCGGCTGCTCGCTCTCCTTCGTCGGGGTGGCGGCCGTCATCCGGGCGCAGGGCGGCACCAGCGCCACGGTCACCGGCGCGGTGCTGGTGGTCGGGGTGGTGCTGTTCCTGATCGGGCTGGCCGTGCAGCGGTTCGGGGCGCGGATCATCCACGCCGCGATGCCGCCGGTGGTGACGGGTGCCGTGGTGATGCTGATCGGCTTCAACCTGGCGCCGGTGACGGCGAGCACGTACTGGCCGCAGGACCAGTGGGTGGCGCTGCTGACCATGCTGTTCACCGGGCTCGCCGTGGTGTGCCTGCGCGGCTTCTGGTCCCGGATCGCGATCTTCCTGGGGCTAGTCTTCGGCTACGCGATCTCCTGGGTCTTCGACCGGGCCTTCGGGATGATCCACTCCCTCAACGGTGCGGGGAAGGTGACCGACCACTGGCGACTGGACTTCTCCGCGGTCGGCAAGGCCGACTGGATCGGCCTGCCGTCCTTCCACGGGCCCAGCTTCCACTGGTCGGCGGTCCTGGTGGCGCTGCCGGTCGTGATCGCCCTGGTCGCGGAGAACGCCGGACACGTCAAGGCGGTCGGCGAGATGACCGGCGACCCGCTCGACGACAAGCTGGGCACCGCGATCTCCGCGGACGGCGCGGCCTCGGTCCTCTCCACCGCGCTGGGCGGCCCGCCGAACACCACCTACTCCGAGAACATCGGCGTGATGGCGGCGACCCGGGTCTACTCCACCGCGGCCTACTGGGCGGCGGCCGGCTTCGCGCTGCTCTTCGGACTCTGCCCGAAGTTCGGCGCCGTGGTGGCCGCGATCCCCGGCGGGGTGCTGGGCGGCATCACCGTCATCCTCTACGGCATGATCGGCCTGCTGGGCGCCCAGATCTGGGTGCACAACAAGGTGGACCTGCGCAATCCGCTCAACCTCGTCCCGGTCGCCGCGGGCATCATCATCGGCATCGGTGGCGTCGGCCTGCACCTGACCAGCACCTTCGAGCTCAGCGGGATCGCCCTCGGCACCATCGTGGTGCTCACCGGCTACCACGCCCTGAAGGCCCTGGCCCCCGCCCACCTCAAGGAGCAGCGCCCGCTCCTGGACGAGGGCACCTCGGCGTACGACCGGCCGGAGGGGGCGGAAGGGAAGCAGTAACGGCCGGGCCGGTCGGGCGGAAAGAGCCTCAAGACGGCGCGCCGCCCGTTACCCCGTTCCGGGCAACTCGCCATGTTCGTCCGCATATTTCGGGGCAATTCGCTGCCACGCTGACCGGATGACGACCCTTCAGCAGCACGGCGGTGGCGGCCCGCACCACGCCACCGCCACACAGCCCACCACCCCGCCGACCGCGGGCGTGGCACACGTACTGGAACGGATGCGGGCACTGGACCGCGCGCTCCCCGCCGACGACGGGGTGGCCGTCTTCAACCGCGTCTACCTGACCGTCACCGAGGCCGTCGCCCAACGGGTGGGGGACGGCACCTTCGCCGACCCGAAGGCCACCGGCGAACTCGACGTCCAGTTCGCCCACCGCTACCTCACCGCGGTCGACGCGGACGCCACCGGACTGCGGCCGCCGGCCTGTTGGCGGCCGCTGTTCCAGCTGCGCCGCCACCCCCGGATCCGTCCGCTCCAGTTCGCGCTGGCCGGCATCAACGCGCACATCGGCCACGACCTCGCGCTGGCCGTCGTGGACACCTGCCGAGCCCTGGAGTGCGAACCGCCCGCCCTGGAGGGCGACTTCGACCGCATCGGCACCGTCCTGACCGGCCTGGAGGAGGGCATCCGGGAGACCCTGATGCCCGGCCCCGACCTCCTGGACATCGCCGATCCGCTCACCCACCTCATCGGTTCCTGGAGCCTGACCAAGGCCCGCGACGGCGCCTGGGCCGCGGCCCGGATGATGTGGGGCGTCCGCCGATTCCCGGAGCTGGTCGAGGAGTTCGCCGACCGCCTGGACGCGAGCGTGGGCCTGATCGGGCGCTGCCTGCTGACACCCCTTGGGTAGCCAGGGAGGCGCACGGGCGGGCGACGCGCCGCGGCCGCTGCCGAGGCGTTCCGCTTCCGGGCGACCCGTCGTAGGGTGCCGGCCATGACCTTGCGACTGGGACTGGGGTTGCCCCAGATGCCGCAGTACGACCCGCGGCGCGATGTGCGGGGCGTGGCCCGCACCGCGGAGGAAACCGGTTACGACAGCGTCTGGGTCTTCGAGCGGACGGTGTTCCCGCGCGAGCCGCTGGACGGGCTCTACGGCGTGCCGGGCCTGCCCTGGCCCGACTTCTACCGCCACTGCGCGGACCCGCTGGTCACCCTCGCGCTGGCCGCCGCGGTCACCGACCGGGTCCGGCTCGGCAGCAGCGTGCTGGTCTCCGGGCTGCACGCGCCGTTCCCGCTCGCCCGGACGCTGGCGACGCTCGACGCGGCCGGCGGTGGGCGGGTGCTGGCGGGCCTGGGCACCGGTTGGTCGCGGGACGAGTACCGGGCCGCGGGGGTCACCGCCTTCCCCGACCGCGGCGCCCAGTTGGACGAGTTGCTGGACGTCTGCGCGGCGGTCTGGGGCCCCGACCCGGTTGCGTACCGGGGGCGTTGGACGGAGATCGGGTCGGCCTCGGTCGGGCCCAAGCCGGCCCGGCCGATCCCGGTCTACCTGGCCGGGAGCAACCGCCGGGCCCTGGAACGGGTGGCCCGGCGCGCCGACGGCTGGCTACCGGCCCACCTGACCGGCGATCAACTCGCCCCGTTCATGCGGCAGTTGGCGGAGGCGGCCGAGCGGCACGGCCGCGCCGTCGGGGAGTTGGACGTCGTCCTGCGGGTCGGGGTGGAGCTGACCGGCGCGCCGCTGCCCGAGGCCGACCGCCGTCCGTACCGCGGCAGCCACGAGCAGGTGCTGGCCGACCTCGCCGGGGCGGCCGAAGCCGGCGCCCAGGAAGTGCTGTTGGACGTCCAACAGCACTGCCGGGACGGCGCGGAGCTGGCGGACCGCGCCGCCGACCTGTACGCCCGCATCCGGGCGGCCGGGCTGTAGGACGGCCGCCCGCGAGGCGCTCAGTCCTCCGGGAGCTCCACCGGTGCGAGCTCGTGGTAGGCGTCGCCGGGGCCCGGGTTGGCCGCGTCGGTGGAGCCGCCGAGGTGGTGCATCACGCCCCAGACCGCGTTCAGCGCGGTCTGCACGGCACCCTCGGCCCAGCCCGCCGTCCACGAGATGTCGTCGCCGGCGAGGAAGATGCCGCGCTTGTCCTCGGGGAGCAGCTCCTGCATGAAGTGGGTGAACAGGCGCCGCTGGTAGCGGTAGTGGCCGGGCAGGTTGGCCTTGAACGCGCCCATGAAGTACGGCTCGTTCTCCCACGACACGGTCACCGGGTTGCCGATGATGTGCTTGCGGATGTCGACCTTGGGATAGATCTCGCCGAGCGACTTGAGCATGACCTCCATCCGCTCGTTGGCCGACAGCGGCAGCCACTTCAGGCTGTCGTCGCACCAGGTGTAGGAGAGGCAGATGACGGCCGGCTGGTCCGGGCCGTTGTCGAGGAGGTACGTCCCGCGCGTCATGCGGTCGGTGAGCGTCATCGACATCACGTCCCGGCCGGTCTCGTTGCCCTCGTCGTCGACGGCCTTGTCCAGCCAGAAGGGGCGGTCCACGGGGACGAAGAGCTTGGAGCTCTCCATGTAGTGGGTGCGCTCGATCGCCGTCCAGTGGTCGATCGGGAACAGCTCGTCGTCGCACTCGATCTTCGACAGCAGCATCCACGACTGGGCGGTGAAGACCACCGCCTTGTAGGAGCGGATGTCGCCGGAGGAGTCGGTGACGGTGATGCGGTTGCCGGCGGTGCGGTGCAGCCGGGTCACGGCCGGGCGGGGCGCGCCGTCGTGCAGCGACGAGAGCGAGGTGCCCGGCGCCCAGTGCACGATCTTCTGCGGCTCCCGCTCCCACAGGCGCAGCGGAAGCTGCTGGGAGCCGCCGACGATGCCGCGGTGGTGGTCGTCGGCCTCGGTGTAGACGACGCGGAGGATCTCCAGGATGGAGTTGGGGAAGTCGGTGTCCCAACCGCCGGTGCCGAAGCCGACCTGGCCGAAGATCTCGCGGTGCCGGAAGGACTTGAACGCCTCGGAGTCGCAGAGGAAGCCGTAGAAGGTCTGGTTGTCCAGCTTCTCGACCAGCTTCGCCCAGATCTCGCGGATGCGCGGCACGTCGCGCTCGCGCATCGCCTGGTTCATGTCGGAGAAGTCGGCGCCCTCTTCGAGGCAGGCGTTCCACGCCTCGGCGACCTGGCGGTAGACCGCGGGCAGGTCGTCGACGGTCTCGGCGTAGTGCGACTCGCCCTTGAGGTCGACGACGGTCGACGGGGTGGCCTCGGCCAGCGGGTTGGGGAACGGGCGGGTCGTCAGGCCCACCAGGTCGATGTAGTGCTGGAGGGCGGTGGAGGACGGCGGGAAACGCATCGCGCCCAGCTCGCAGTTGAGTCCCTCTGCCGGAATGCCGCAGCCCTCGAATCCGACGGTGCGCAGCCGGCCGCCTATCTGGTCCGCCTCGTAGACGACGGGCTTGAGGCCCATCTTCATCAGCTCGTACGCGGTGACGATGCCGGAGAGGCCGCCGCCGACGATGGCCACCTCGGTGCCGTGCTCGGTCGCCGGGATCTGCCCGAGGCCGGCCGGGTGGGCGAGGAAGTCGTCGTACGCGTAGGGGAAGTCCGGGCCGAACATGGTGATCGGCGGCTGCGCGGCGGTGTGCGGGACGGCGGGGGGCACCGTGGACGTCATCGGGCGGACTCCTTGCGGGCGGACGGGCGGGACGGGCAGGACGGGCGGGACGGACAGGGGGTGCACACGGCCGTATGCGGCCGTATGCGGGTGTTTCGGGCGCGCGGTGGGCGCGAGGGACGCGGTCGGGTGCGCGCGGGCGGGGTGGGACGGTGGCGGGGCGTTCGCGGAGGCGGACCGGGGCGCGCCAGGGCCGGTTGGGGTTGCTGGGCGCGGGGCCGGTCAGGTCAGGTCGGTGTAGAGCTCCGGCCTCCGGTCGTGCAGATAGGGGTTGTTCTCCCGCGATTCCTTGAGGAAGGCCGGGTCGACCGCCGCCTGCACCAGCTGCTCGGCGCGCCCGGCGCGGGCGCGGACCACGCCGTCCGGCCCGGCCAGGCAGCTGAGCCCGACGAACTCGAACTCCCCTTCCAGGCCGACCCGGTTGACGTACGCGATGTACATCTGGCTCTCGAAGGCGCGCACCGGGATCATCTGCTCGGGCACGATCTGGAAGGGGTGCAGCTGCGCGGTGGGCACCAGCAGCAGATCGGTGCCGGCCAGCGCGTGCGCCCGGACGTTCTCCGGGAACTCCACGTCGTAGCAGATCAGCAGGCCGATCCGGACCCCGTCCAACTCCGCCTGGACGACCGGCACTTCGCCGGGGGTGAACCACTCCCGCTCGAAGCAGCCGAAGAGGTGGGTCTTGCGGTAGTTGGCGAGCGGGGTGCCGTCGGGGCCGATGAGCTGGACGGAGTTGTGCACCACGCCGTGCTCCTCGGGTGCGCGCTCCGGGTAGCCGTAGAGCACCGCGATACCGTGTTCGGCGGCGATCCCGGCGATGGCCCGGGCGCTGAGGCCGTCGGCCGGCTCGGCCAGGCGGTGCAGGTCGGCGCCGATGGCGTAGCCGGTGAGGAAGAGCTCGGGGCAGACCAGCAGCCGGGCGCCGGTCGCGGCCGCCTCGCGCGCCGCGTCGGCGAGCACCGCGAGGTTGTGGGCGACGTCGCCGGGCCGTCCCGAACTCTGGAGCAGGGCGGTGTGCAGCGGCGACATGGGACCCCTCGGCGGTGGCGGTGCGGGCGGGACGCAATGACGGTACGGGCCGGCGATGATCCACGACAAGGCTCCAGCGTTGCGCGACGGCGGACGATTCGTTGCGCGTTCAAGGGCCAGCGCGGCGATTCGTTGCATGAACCATCCGCACTGGTCGGGCGGGGCGTCGGCGGGTGACTCAGGCCACCGTGGCGGCGACCGTCCCGCGCACCACCGCGCGCAGCCAACGGTGGCCCGGATCGACCGCAACGCCACTCCCCCGCGCCGCAACCAAAACACCCCCTTGACCTCAAGTCCGCTTGAGGTAAAAGGATCGCCCTCATGACCACACACCAGACCGTCTCCGCCCGACGTCCCGACGGCCGGCGGCTCCAACTCCTCCTCGACCGCGCCGAGATCACCGACCTGCTGACCCGCTATGCGCACTCCCTCGACGAGGGGGTCTTCGACGAGGCGTGGGGCCGCGCCTACTACGCCGAGGACGTCACGGCCGAGATGCCGATCGGCACGGTCCGCGGCCGGGGCGCCGTGGTGACCCGGATACGAGAGGGGATGGCGCTCTTCGCCCGGACGATGCACCTGAGCGGCGCCGCCCTCATCGAGGTCGACGGCGACCGGGCCACCGCCCGCGCGCCCCAACTGAGCACCCACGTCCTGGCGGACGGCTCCGGCGCGCTGTTCGTCTCCGGCGGCCACGCCGCCACCGAACTGGTCCGCACCCCGGACGGCTGGCGGATCACCGCCTCCGCCCTGCGCGTCGCCTGGACCCAGGGCACTCCGCCCCGGCTGCCGGCGGGAATGGGCCCGGCGGCGGACCCGGCCTAGGGTCGGTCCCGCCCCATCGGACAAGCCCTAGCCCGGCGCCCCCGCCCCGTACCTGCGCAGCAACGGGGAGAGGACCAGCACCGACTTGGTCCGTTCGACGAAGGGCTCGCCGGCGATCCGTTCCAGGACCCGCTCGAAGTGCCGCATGTCGGAGGCGAAGACCTGCACCAGGGCGTCCGCCTCACCGGTGACGGTGGAGGCGGACGCCACTTCCGGGTAGCGCGACAGGCCGCGGTGGATCGCCTCGGGCGAGGTGTTGCGGCGGCAGAAGATCTCGATGAACCCCTCGGTCTCCCAACCGAGGGCGGCCGGGTCGACGCGCACCGTGAAGCCGGTGATCGCGCCCTCCGCCCGCAGCCGGTCCACCCGCCGTTTGACCGCCGGGGCGGACAGCCCGACCTCCTGGCCGATGTCCGCGTAACTGCGGCGGGCGTCCTCGGCGAGGGCGTGGACGATGCGTTCGTCGAGATCGTTCAGTCGCACTGCGGGTGGATCACTTCTCTGCGGTGGCCAATCGGGAGCGGCGCATGCCGTATCCGAAGTAGATCACAAGGCCGACCGCCATCCAGACTCCGAAGACCACCCAGGTCACCGGGCCGAGGCTGCCCATCATGTAGAGGCAGAGCAGGAAACCGATCGCCGGGAAGAGCGGCGACAGCGGGGTGCGGAACGCCCGCGGCATGTCGGGACGGGTCCGGCGCAGCACGATCACGGCCACGTTGACCAGCGCGAACGCGAAGAGCGTGCCGATGCTGGTGGCGTCCGCGAGCTGACCGAGCGGCACCGCGGCGGCGAGCACGCCGCAGAACAGCGAGACGATCACGGTGTTCACCCGGGGCACGCCGCTCTTGGGGTGAACCTTGGAGAACACCGTGGGCACCAGCCGGTCGCGGGACATCGCGAAGAGGATCCGGGTCTGTCCGTAGAGCACGGTCAGTACGACGCTGGCGATGGCGACGACGGCGCCGAAGGCCAGCATCACCGACCAATAGCCCTGGCCGGTAACGGACTTGAGGATCCCGGCGAGCGCGGCCTCCGAGCCCTTGAACTGCTGCCAGGGCAGCGCGCCGACCGCGATGGCCGCGACCAGGCAGTACAGGGCGGTGACGATCACCAGCGAGAGCATGATGGCGCGCGGCAGGTCGCGCTGCGGGTTCCGGGCCTCCTCGCCGGCCGTGGAGGCGGCGTCGAAGCCGATGTAGGAGAAGAACAGGGTGGCGCCGGCGGCGCTGACGCCCGCCATGCCCATCGGCATGAAGTTGGCGTAGTTGCCGGACTTCACGCCCTGGATCGCGACGGCGCAGAAGAGCAGCAGCGTGATGATCTTGACGACCACCATGATGGTGTTGGCCCGGGCGCTCTCCTTGGCACCGCCCAGCAGGAACACCATCGCCAGCAACACCACCAGCAGCGCCGGCAGGTTGAAGTAACCGCCCTGGCCCGGGGGCGCGGAGAGCGCGGCGGGGATGGTGACGCCCACCGTCCCGGCGAGGAACTCGTTGAGGTACTGGCCCCAGCCGACCGCGACCGCGGCGACCGAGACGCCGTACTCCAGGATCAGACACCAGCCGCAGACCCAGGCGATCAGCTCGCCGAGGGTGGCGTAGGCGTAGGAGTACGACGAGCCGGAGACCGGGATGGTGCCGGCCAGTTCGGCGTAGGAGAGCGCGGAGAACAGCGCGGTGATGCCGGCGATGACGAAGGAGAGCACGACCGCGGGGCCGGCGGACGGGACGGCCTCGCCGAGCACCACGAAGATGCCGGTGCCGAGCGTGGCGCCGATGCTGATCATCGTCAGCTGCCAGACGCCCATCGAGCGGCGGAGGGTGCCCCCCTCTCCCTGGCCGCCCTCGGCGACGAGTCGCTCGACCGGCTTGCGGCGCATCAGACGAGTGCCGAGCCCTCCGGCCGGCGGCTGGGGCAAGCTGCCCCCTGGGGGTGGGGCGGCGCCGTTCTCCAACACTGGGGGCTCCTTCGTCGCTGCCGGTCAGACTCGCACATTCCGGCACATTCCGGTGAGCAGGACCGCAGCGGCCAGACAGGCAGGACGAACCACCCTGTAGCAGGAGACCGCCGAGCAGGCGGTCTCCGCCACTCCACGTACAGCGCATGACCTTACGGCCCCTCGTTGACCTGCCGTAATGCAGGTTCCTTGCGCAACCGCGGTGGAACATTGCGCACGGCGGCGAAGGGCGGCGGATCGTTGCGCGCCACCGCAGTCAATCACGCCCGCCACCGCAGAACGCGACCGGCCCCGCACCAGGTCGGTGCGGGGCCGGTGAGCGGCGGTTGCGTCGGCCCTCGGCGGGCCGGCGGGTCAGTTCCAGCTGTTGTGCAGCGGCTTGCCCTCGGCGTAACCGGCGGCGCTCTGGACGCCGACCACGGCCTTCTCGGCGAACTCCTCGACGGAGGCGGCGCCGGCGTAGGTGCAGGAGCTGCGGACGCCCGCGATGATCGAGTCGATCAGGTCCTCGACGCCCGGCCGGGCCTGGTCGATGAACATCCGGGAGGTGGAGATGCCCTCCTCGAACAGCGCCTTGCGGGCGCGGTCGTAGGCGGACTCCTCGCTGGTGCGGTTGCGCACCGCACGCGCCGAGGCCATCCCGAAGCTCTCCTTGTACGGCTTGCCGTCGGCGGTGTGCTGGAGGTCGCCGGGCGACTCCAGGGTGCCGGCGAACCACGAGCCGATCATGACGTTGGACGCGCCCGCGGCCAGCGCCATGGCCACGTCGCGGGGGTGCCGGACGCCACCGTCGGCCCAGACGTGCTTGCCGTACTTCTTGGCCTCGGCGGCGCACTCCAGGACCGCGGAGAACTGCGGCCGGCCCACGCCCGTCATCATGCGGGTGGTGCACATGGCGCCCGGACCGACGCCGACCTTGATGATGTCCGCGCCGGCCTCGATGAGGTCGCGCACGCCGGAGGCGGCGACAATGTTGCCCGCGACGATCGGGACCTGCGGGTCCAGCGCCCGGACCGCCTTGATCGCGCTGATCATCGACTCCTGGTGACCGTGCGCGGTGTCCACCACGAGGGTGTCCACGCCGGCGTCCAGCAGCGCCTTGGCCTTGCCGGCCACGTCGCCGTTGATGCCCACGGCGGCGGCGATCCGCAGCTTGCCGTTGGCGTCGGTGGCGGGGGTGTAGAGGGTGGCGCGCAGCGCGCCCTTGCGGGTCAGGATGCCGACCAGCATGCCGTCCGCGTCGACCGCGGGGGCCAGCTTGCGGTTGGCGGCGTCGAGGCGGTTGAACGCCTCGCGGGGCTCGATGTCGGCGTCCAGGACCAGCAGGTCCTTGGACATGACCTCGGAGACCTGGGTGAAGCGATCCACCCCGGCCAGGTCGTGCTCGGTGACGACGCCGACCGGCCGGCCGCCCTCGACGACGATGCCCGCGCCGTGCGCCCGCTTGGGCAGCAGCGACAGCGCGTCCGCCACGGTCGAGACCGGGGACAGCACGATCGGCGTGTCCAGCACGAGGTGGCGCTGCTTGACCCAGGTGATGACGTCGGTGACGACGTCGATCGGGATGTCCTGGGGGATGACGACCAGACCGCCGCGGCGGGCCACGGTCTCGGCCATGCGGCGACCGGCGATCGCCGTCATGTTGGCGACAACCAGCGGGATGGTCGTGCCGGAGCCGTCGCGCGAGGCGAGGTCCACGGCCTGGCGGGAGCCCACCGCCGAGCGGCCGGGCACCATGAACACGTCGTCGTAGGTCAGGTCGTAGGGCACCGAAGAACTCTCTTCGAGGGCGCCGTTCTTCGGATTGAGGAATCGCATACCGCCAGGATACGGGCCCTGACCAGGACTCATGCGATAGTCCTACGAGTCCCTGGAGCATGTGTGCGATCCGCCAATCCGCCGTCCGCCCACCGGGACGCCGCCTCACCCGACGCACCCGTAACGTCGCGCAACGGCGTCCCGGACGGCCCGGTCCCGGCGGCTACGCCCCCTGCCGGCCGCGCCCGCCGGCCATGATCACCACGAGCCCGGTGTCGGTGTCCCGCCAGTACCCGACGGCGTCCGCCAACACCCCCTCGACCACGCCCCAGTCCTCCGGGGCGGCGGCCGCGTACTCCTGCCAGCCGGTGACGACCAGCAGCCGGCCGCGCGCGGGCGGGCACCAGGACAGATCGGTCAGGCAGTCCGCCAGCGCGTCCCAGTTGCCGCCGAAGTAGGCGGGGAAGTCCAGCGCGGCGGCGCACCGGTCCATGAAGGCGGCCTTGTCGCCGACCCCGTTGAGGTCGAGCGCGGCCGCGTGCCAGCCCGCCTGCCGGGCCGCGGCCAGCGCGTGGGCCACCGGCCGGTCCGCCGGCCAGGGCAGCACCCCCGCCGGCGTCCGCCCGTCGAGCACCGCGACCAGCGCCGGGGGCACCTCGGGGCTCACCGGAGCACCGCCTTGAAGGACTTGTAGTGGTCGTCGGTGTAGAAGAACTCGTGCTGCTTGCCGGTGATCAGGCGCCGGGCGCCGCGGTTGCGGGAGCCGGGGGTGTCGACCGTGTACTCGTGGTAGTAGCCGCGCGGTTCCTTGGGCAGCTGCTTCTCGTAGTTGCCGAAGACGGTGCCGTCCTTCGGGTACGGGAACGGGCCGCCGGCGTCGATCAGCTTGAGGGTGTGCTGCGCCTCGGCGGGCAGGCTCTTCGCCGGGACGGTCGGGTGGCCCTTCGCCCAGGGCGGTACGGCGGTGCCGCCGGGCGACCGGCCGTCGGCCGTGGCAGTCGCGGCCGGGTGGTGCGCGCCGGCCGAACTCCCTTTGCCGGCACCGCCGGTGGAGCAGCCGGTGAGGACGAGGAGCAGGGCGGCGAACAGCGCGCCGAGCACGGCGGCGGCCCGGCGCGGGGCGGATTGGATCAGCATGCGCCGATGCTGTCACAGCCGCGCACGGGCTGCTCGCCGATGGTGGTGGTGCGGGCCCCGCTCAGCGCCCGTCGGGGTCGGCCCGGTCCAGCGCGGGGCGCGGGCCGGGGCCGGTCTCCAGCAGCAGGTGGTCGGCGGCCGCGGTGTCCGTGACCAGGCTCGTCACCAGGCCGGAGCGGAGCACCGCGCCGATGGCCGCGGCCTTGCGCCGGCCGCCGGCGATCGCCACCACCTCGGGGATCCGGCGCAGCCGGTCCGCCTCGACGGTGATGCAGCGCTCGCCGAGGTCGCGGCCGATGCGCCGGCCCTCGGCGTCGAAGAGGTGCGCGGACATCTCGGCGGCCGCGCCCAGCGAGGCGTAGTGCTCCCGCTCGTCCTCGGACAGCATGTCGTAGACGGTCGAGACGCCCGGCTCCCAGGAGCCGATGGAGACGCAGGCGACGGTGACCTTGTCGAAGTAGTCGAAGGCGCGGGCGATGCCGGTCTGGCCGCGCAGCGCGGCGGCGGTCGCCGAGTCCGGCAGCAGCATCGGCGCGTAGATCGGGTGCGCCTCGCCGCCGGAGACGTCGGCAGCGCGGCGGACCGCCTCGACCGAGCCGCGGTCGGCGGTCCCGGCGTCGTAGACCCCGGTCAACTGGACGACGGTGCACGGCGGAAGCTGGTGCAGCGCGGCCGCCATGTGGATCGTCGAACGACCCCAGGCGAGGCCCAACACATCGCCCTCGGTGACGAGTTCGCCGAGCAGGTCGGCGGCCACCTCGCCGAGGTTCTCGGGGTCGGCGGCGTCCTCCGTGGCATCGGCGGGCGATTCGACAACGACCGCGTGCCGCAGGCCGTAGCGGGCGCGCAGGGCATCGGAGCGCTCCGCGTCGAGCTCGGAGGGCACCCGGATCTCGATCCGCACGAGATCGCGCTCCAGGGCCGTCTCCAGAACGCGGGCGACCTTGAAGCGGCTGACGCCGAACTCCTCCGCGATCTGGATCTTGGACTTGCCCTCAAGGTAGAAGCGGCGGGCCATGGCCGCGGCCTGCACCAGCTCGGCAGGGCCCATTCCGGACTGTGGGCGGCTGGCTACCACGAAAATCTCCCCTTTTGCGCATCTGATCGAGTCTTTGCTCATCCTTTCAGAAACCCGAGGTGTACGGGGACCATGACCGGCACGACGGGCATGAACGCTCGGTGGCCGGCAGGTCAACCACCGCCGCACACCGCGCCGTACGGCCCGCTCCCGGGCCCCTCGGGCTTCGCCGCCGACTCGATCAGTGGGCGCAGCCCCAGCTCCCGGCCGTCGCCGCCTCGGCCTTCTCCCGCAGATCGCGGACGGCCTTGGCCGGATCGTCCGCCCCGTACACCGCGGAGCCCGCGACGAACACGTCGGCGCCGGCCTCCGCGCAGCGCTCGATGGTCTCCGCCGAGACGCCGCCGTCCACCTGGAGCCACACCTGGAGGCCGTGCCGGGAGATCAGCTCTCGGGTGCGGCGGATCTTCGGCAGCATGATGTCCAGGAACGCCTGGCCGCCGAAGCCCGGCTCGACGGTCATGATCAACAGCATGTCCAGCTCGGGCAGCAGGTCCTCGAACGGCTCGATCGGGGTGGCCGGCTTCAGCGCCATCGACGCCCGCGCGCCCTTGGCCCGGATCTCCCGCGCCAGCCGCACCGGCGCCCCGGCCGCCTCCGCGTGGAAGGTGACCGAACCGGCCCCGGCCTCCACGTACTGCGGCGCCCAGCGGTCCGGGTCCTCGATCATCAGGTGCAGATCGAGGGGGGTCTCCGTCGCCTTGCTCAGCGCCTCGACGATCGGCACACCGAGGGTGAGGTTGGGGACGAAGTGGTTGTCCATCACGTCGACATGGAGCCAGTCGGCGCCCTCGACGGCCTTCGCCTCCTCGGCGAGGCGGGCGAAGTCGGCGGACAGGATGCTGGGGTTGATCAAGGCCATGCCCCCAGTATGGCGGTCCGCCCCCGCACGGTCCGCGCCGGGCCGGGAGACTCCCGTCACCCCGGCACGGGCCTTGGCACCGGGCCGCCCCGGCCAAACGCGCGGCCCGGCCGGGGCGGACGAGGTGGTGCCTGACGGCGGTGGGTCAGCCCTCCAGGGCCGCCAGCGCCTGGTTCAGCGTCTTCGACGGACGCATCACCGCGGACGCCTTGGCGGCGTCGGGACGGTAGTAGCCGCCGATCTCGGCCGGGGAGCCCTGCACCGCGACCAGCTCGTCGACGATGGTCTGCTCCTGCTCGGTCAGCGTCTTGGCCAGCGGCCCGAACGCCTCGGCGAGCTGCGCGTCGTCGGTCTGCTTGGCCAACTCCTGGGCCCAGTAGGTGGCCAGGTAGAAGTGGCTGCCGCGGTTGTCGATACCGCCCAGGCGGCGGCTCGGCGACTTGTTCTCGTTGAGGAACGAGCCGGTGGCGCGGTCGAGAGTGTCGGCGAGGACCTTGGCACGGGCGTTGCCGGTGGTCGTCGCGAGGTGCTCGAAGCTGACCGCGAGGGCCAGGAACTCGCCCAGGCTGTCCCAGCGGAGGTAGTTCTCCTTGACCAGCTGCTGGACGTGCTTCGGGGCGGAGCCGCCGGCGCCGGTCTCGAAGAGGCCGCCACCGTTCATCAGCGGCACGACCGAGAGCATCTTGGCGCTGGTGCCCAGCTCCAGGATCGGGAACAGGTCGGTCAGGTAGTCGCGCAGCACGTTGCCGGTGACCGAGATGGTGTTCTCGCCGCGACGGATCCGCTCGATCGACAGCTTGGTGGCCTCGACCGGGTTGAGGATCTTGATGTCCAGGCCCTCGGTGTCGTGCTCCGGCAGGTACTGCTTGACCTTGGCGATCAGCTGCGCGTCGTGGGCGCGGCCCTCGTCCAGCCAGAACACGGCCGGGTCGCCGGTGGCGCGGGCGCGGGTGACGGCCAGCTTGACCCAGTCGCGGATCGGGGCGTCCTTGGTCTGGCAGGCGCGGAAGATGTCACCGGCGGCGACGGCCTGTTCCAGGACGACGTTGCCGTCCTGGTCGACCAGGCGCACGGTGCCCGCGGCCGGGACCTCGAAGGTCTTGTCGTGCGAGCCGTACTCCTCGGCCTTCTGCGCCATCAGGCCGACGTTGGGCACCGAGCCCATGGTGGCCGGGTCGTAGGCGCCGTGCGCACGGCAGTCCTCGATGACGGCCTGGTAGACGCCGGCGTAGGAGGAGTCCGGGAGGACCGCGAGGGTGTCGGCCTCGGCGCCGTCCGGGCCCCACATGTGGCCGGAGGTGCGGATCATGGCGGGCATGGAGGCGTCCACGATGACGTCGCTGGGGACGTGCAGGTTGGTGATGCCGCGGTCGGAGTCGACCATCGCCAGCTCCGGGCCCTCGGCCAGCTCGGCGTCGAACGACGCCTTGATCTCGGCGCCGTTGGGCAGCGCGTCCAGGCCCTTGTAGATGCCGCCGAGGCCGTCGTTCGGGGTCAGCCCGGCGGCGGCCAGCGCCTCGCCGTACTGCTCGAAGGTCTTCGGGAAGAAGGCGCGCACCACGTGACCGAAGATGATCGGGTCGGAGACCTTCATCATCGTGGCCTTCAGGTGCACCGAGAACAGCACGCCCTCGGCCTTGGCGCGGGCGACCTGCGCGGCGAGGAACTGCTCCAGCTCGGCGACGCGCATGACGGAGGCGTCGACGACCTCGTCCTTGAGGACCGGCACCGACTCGCGCAGCACGGTGGTGGTGCCGTCGTCGCCGACCAGCTCGATGCGGAGCGTGCCGTCCGCGGCGATCACCGCGGACTTCTCGGTGGAGCGGAAGTCGTTGGCGCCCATGGTGGCGACGTTGGTCTTGGACTCGGGGGTCCAGGCGCCCATGCGGTGCGGGTGCGCCTTGGCGTAGTTCTTGACCGACGCGGGGGCGCGGCGGTCCGAATTGCCCTCGCGCAGCACGGGGTTGACGGCGCTGCCCTTGACCTTGTCGTAGCGGGCGCGGATCTCGCGCTCCTCGTCGGTCTTCGGGTCGTCCGGGTAGTCCGGGAGCGCGTAGCCCTGCTCCTGGAGCTCGGCGACGGCCGCCTTGAGCTGCGGGATGGAGGCCGAGATGTTCGGCAGCTTGATGATGTTGGCGCCGGGCGTCTTGGCCAGCTCACCGAGCTCGGCGAGGGCGTCGGGGATCCGCTGCTCCTCCTTGAGGTACTCGGGGAACACGGCGATGATCCGGCCGGACAGCGAGATGTCGCGGGTCTCCAGCGTCACCCCGGCCGTCGCCGCGTACGCCTTGGCCACCGGCAGGAACGAGTACGTCGCCAGGGCGGGTGCCTCGTCAGTGTGGGTGTAAATGATGGTCGAGTCAGTCACCGGGTCCGCTCCATCCACGTCTGCAAAATTTCTCGACATCAAGATATCAACATCGCTCGACATCAAGATATCTCGTCGTCCAATCCGGCTCCCCGGGGGTGTGCTCCCCACCTCCGCCCGGAACCGGTCACCGCTGCGGCCGCCCCGTCAGCCGGTCCGCCGCAGCAGTGCCAGATACATCGCGTCGGTGCCGTGCAGATGCGGCCACAACTGGACGTCCGGGCCGTCGCCGAGCCCCAGGACCCCCGGCATCAGCGGCCGGGCGTCGACCCACTCGGCCTCGACCGCCGGGCCGCCGCGCCCCTTGAGGACGTCCTCCACCACCGCCCGGGTCTCCGCCGGATGCGGCGAGCAGGTCGCGTAGCCGACCACCCCGCCGACCCGCACCGCCGCCAGCGCCTGCCGCAGCAACTCCCGCTGCAGCGGCGCGAATCCGTCCAGGTCCTCGGGGCGGCGGCGCCAGCGCGCCTCGGGCCGCCGGCGCAGCGCACCCAGCCCGGTGCACGGCACGTCCACCAACACCCGGTCGAAGGCCCCGGGCCGCCACGCCGGACGGGTGCCGTCGGCGGCGATCACCGCGTACGGGCCGGGGTTGCCGGCCAGCGCCCGGGCCACCAACCGCGCCCGGTGCGGCTGCTTCTCCGACGCCAGCAGCGCCGCGCCGCGCTGCGCCGCCAGTGCACCCAGCAGCGCCGCCTTGCCGCCCGGCCCCGCACAGCCGTCCAACCAGGCCCGGTCCGGGCCGTCCAACGGGGCGTTGGCCAGCGCCAGCGCCACCAACTGGCTGCCCTCGTCCTGCACTCCGGCGCGCCCCTCGCGCACCGCGTCCAGCGCGCCCGGCTCCCCGCCCTCGGCGAGCCGGACCGCGTACGGCGACCACCGGCCCGGCACCGCACCCTCCTCGCCCGCGGCGGTCAACAGCTCCTGGGCGGTGGACCGTCCGGGCCGCGCCACCAGCGTCACCTCGGGACGCTCGTTGTCCGCCGCCAGCAGGTCCTCGATGCCCGCCCGGCCACCGCCGAGCGCGTCCCACAGGGCGGAGACGACCCAGCGCGGATGCGCGTGCACGATCCCCAGGTGCTCCTCGGGATCGTCGTCGTACTCCGGGGCCACCCGCTCCAGCCAGCCGTCCAGATCGTCCGCCGCGACCTTGCGCAGCACCGCGTTGACGAACTTCGCCCGGCCGTCGCCCAGCACCACCCGGGCCAGCTCCACGGTGGCGCTCACCGCGGCGTGCGTCGGGATGCGGGTGCCGAGCAACTGGTGCGCGCCCAGCGTCAGCACGTCCAGCACCGGCGGGTCCACCTCGCGCAGTGGCCGGTCCACGCAACGGTCCAGGATCGCGTCGTAGGTGCCCTGGCGGCGCAGCGTCCCGTAGACCAACTCCGTTGCCAGCGCCGCGTCCCGGGCGTCGAACTCCCCGCCCTCGCGCGCCTTGCGCAGCAACGGCGGCAGGACGAGGTTGGCGTACGCGTCCCGCTCGTCCACCGCCCGCAGCGCCTCGAACGCGAGGATCCGGACCGGGTCCTTCTTCGGGCGGCGGTAGGGCTTACGGGTGCCGTGGCGGCGGGGCGGCTGCTGACTCACGAAAAGGTGCTCCGGTATTACGGGACGGGGGTCCGCCCCAGCCTACGCGGGCCCCTGACCGGCAGCGCGCGGGGACAACCCCGGGCCCGCACCGCCGGTCGGTCAGCCGCCGGGCCGTCAGCCGCCCAGCCGCTCGCCGGCCGCGATCCGCACCCCGCGCGCCCAGTCCGCGCCCTTCATCGGCTTCTTGCCCTGCGGCTGCACCCACACCAGCTCGACGGGGTGGCTGCCGGTGCCCACGTGCACCGCCTTCTTCGTGACGGCCAACTCGCCCGGGGCGAGCTCCGGACCGTCGTAACCGGGGGCCAGGGCGCCCGACATCACCTTCAGCCGCTCCCCGCGGAAGACCGTCCAGGCGCCGGGCGCCGGCGCACAACCGCGGATCACCCGGTCCACCCGGAGCGCGGGCGCGCTCCACTCGATCCGGGCGTCCTCGACCTCGATCTTCGGGGCCAGGGTGACCCCCTCCGCCGGCTGCGGCACCGCCTTGAGCGTGCCGTCCTCAATGCCGTCCATCGTGGCCACCAGCAGCCCGGAACCGGCGAACGCGAGCCGGGTCAGCAGATCGCCGCTGGTGTCCGTCGGCCGGATCTCCTCGGTGATCACCCCGTACACCGGGCCGGAGTCCAGCCCCTGCTCGATCTGGAAGGTGGCGGCACCGGTGATCTCGTCGCCGGCCAACACCGCGTGCTGCACCGGCGCCGCCCCCCGCCACGCCGGCAGCAGCGAGAAGTGCAGATTGACCCACCCGTGCGCCGGAATCTCCAACGCCGCCTTGGGCAACAGCGCCCCGTACGCCACCACCGGGCAGCAGTCCGGCCCGATCTCCCGCAGCCGCGCGAGGAACTCCTCGTCCCGCGGCTTCGCCGGCTTCAGCACCTCGATGCCGGCCTCCTCCGCGCGCTCCGCGACCGGGCTGGCCACCAGCCGGCGCCCCCGCCCGGCCGGCGCATCGGGCCGGGTCACGACGGCCACCACCTCGTGCCGGTCCGAGGCGATCAGGGCATCGAGGGCGGGCACGGCGACCTCGGGGGTACCGGCGAAGACAAGCCTCATGGGTGACGGACTACCTCTCACACGCAGCGGAACGACGCACCAGTCTATGAGCCTTGGCGCAGGTCATGGGCCGGAACGCCGGGGGGCGTGCGAACTTACCCACGCCCCGCGCACAAGCTCGTACGCCCCCATACCGTGACCAGAGCCGCTCCTGGCGCGTTGGTCAAGCAGCATTGACCGAATTTCGGGCCGCTTTGGCGGCCCGATCGCGCTTCACCCTTCCTTTTCCACGCCGGTTCGAGAGGCTTGCTCATGGCCGACCACGCAACCCACGACGCCCAGGCGCGCGCCAGCCTGCATCTCCTGGTGCGGGACATCGAGCGCGTCCGCCGGCAGGTGGACGCCCTGCGCACGCTCACCGCGCAGCTCGGCAACGTCTACCGGCCGCGGCGCACGGGCCCCTCCGCGGGCTTCGTCGTCTACGGACGCGCCCCCGCCCCGACCGTGCGGCTCGCGCAGGAACTTCGCGACAGCGTCGAGACCCTCGTCACCGCCGCCGTCGACTTCGACCGCTCGCTGGGCTTCTCCTGGGACGCGGTGGGCTCCGCGCTCGGCGTCACCAAGCAGGCGGTGCACCGCCGTTACGGCGCCCGGCGCGCCGCCCAGCCGTCCGGCGACGGCACCGACCCCGCGGTGCGCTCCTCCGACGCCTCCGCCGCCCGCGCCGTCAGCATGGCCGGCGGGCTGTCCGGGACCCCCTCCGTCCCCGCCGCCCGCTCCATGCCCAGCCAGCCCTCCGCGGTCTCCCGCGACGAGTCCCGCCCCGGCGCCTTCCCCGGCCCCCGCAACGGCTGACTTCCCGCCGTCCCCCTCCGTACTCCTCCGCCCGTACCCCACACCCCTACGCCCCCACGTTTCCGACGACCCGATGACCCGATGCCGGGACCGCCTGCCGACTACGGTCCCGGAGCGGGCGGTTGGCGAAGCGAGGCCGGGACGGCGCGCACGCAGGACGGGGTGATGAGGGCGGCGGGCGGTGCGCACGGCTCGCCCGTGATCCGGACCGCTCGGCGGCTACGGGTCCGGGCTACGCGCGGCGCACCACACGACGCCGGGAACGGCACGGACGACGGGCGCGCCCCGAACGTCCAGGACCGCGGCCGATACGGGCAGTTGGGCCGACGCGAGCCCGGGGCGGTGCGTCGACGCGGGCCGCGCTCTCGGCCACCGGCCCTCAACCACCGTGCCACCGGTGAAGGTTGAGCGACCGGCGCCCGCCTGGGGTCTGTCCGATGGGCCCCGGCCCCGCCCCTCAGCCCAGGTCCGGCGGGTCGATCCGGACCCGGACCGGCTCGCCCTCGCGCTTGACCAGGCGGGCCGCGCGGGCGGACTTCAGCGCCGCCGCCAGTGCGGCACCCTGGCCGGGACGGACCCGTACGAGCGCGCGCTCCCACGCCTCGCCCGGCGGGGGGTCGCCCGGCCGACGGGGCCGCCCGGCGTCCGGTATCGGCAGCGGCACGGGGCCCAACACCTCGGCCCCCGCAGGGAGTTCGGCCGCGGCCAGCAGGCCGGCCACGTCCTCGGGGCGGCCCGCCACCGAGGCCATCCGCGACACCGGCGGAAAGCCCAGCTCCGCCCGCTCGGCCAGCTCCCGGACCGCATGGCCGACCGGATCCCACCGCACCAGCGCCTGCACCGGCCGCAGGGTCGGCTCCGCGATCACCGCGACCGTGCCACCCGCCTCTTGGCCGCGGACCAGCGCGGCCGCGCCCAACCAGCGGCGCAACGCCTCCTCGCCGGCGCGCAGATCCGGCCGCCCGAGCAGCGCCCAGCCGTCCAGCAGCAGCGCGGCGGCGTACCCCTCGCCGTCCGCGACCGGCTCGGCGCCGGGCGTGCTGACCACCAGCGCGGGCGTACCGGGCACCGACGTCAGGACGTGGTCCCGCCCCGACGTACGCACCGGCACCGCCGGGAACGCCCGGCCCAACTCCTCCGCGGTGCGCCGCGCCCCGACGATCTGCGCCCGCAACCGGGCCCCGCCGCATTCCGCGCAGTGCCAGGCCGACTCCTCGCGGCCGCACCAGGCGCAGGCCAACTCGCCGGCCTCGCGCGCCTCCAACGGGCCGGCGCACGCCCGGCAACGGGCCGGCGTCCGACACCGCTCACAGGCCAGCCGGGGCGCGTAACCCCGCCGCGGCACCTGCACCAGCACCGGCCCACGGGTGAGCCCGTCCCGCACGATCTGCCATGCCATCGACGGGAGCCGGGCCGCGCGCGCCGCGGCGTCCCGCGCCTCGTCGCCGTCCCCGACCATACGCACCAGGGGAGCGGCGGCCCGGACCCGCTCGCGGCCGGCGGTCAACGGCCGCGCCCAGCCGGTCTCCACGAGCTGTGCCGCCTCCACCGTGCAGCTCAGCCCGCCGAGCAGGAACCCGGCCCGCTCGCTGACCGCGCGCTGGATCAACACCTCCCGAGCGTGCGGCTGCGGGGCGTGCGGATCGCTGTGGCTGGCGTCCCCGTCGTCCCACAGGGCGACCAGCCCCAACCCGGCGACGGGGGCGAACATCGCCGCCCGCGTGCCGATCACCGCCCGCACCGAGCCCCGGCTGACCGCCAGCCAGCGCCGATAGCGCTCCTCGGGCCCGCACTCCGCCGTCAGCACCACATGCCGGTCGGCGCCGATCAGCGCGCCGAGCGCGGCGTCCACCCGGGCCGCGGCCCGCCCGTCGGGCACCACCACCAGCGCCCCGCGCCCCCCGGCAAGCGCCGCGGCCGCCGCCCGCGCCAGCTCCTCCGGCCAGCTCGGACCCGGCAACGCCGTCCACACCGCCCGCGGCGCGTCCCCGCGCACCAACGCGGCCAGGAACCCCGGGCCCGCCCCGTAACGCTCCCAACTCCCGGGCTCCGGCGGGGCGTTCGGCGGCAACGGCGCCGGCGACGGCTTGGCCTCGACGCGCGCCCGGCGCGGCGGCACCGCCAGCTGCACCACGTCGGCCAGCGACCCGGCGTACCGGTCGGCGACCGCCCGGCACAGCGCCAGCAGCTCCGGGCTCAGCACCGGCTCCGGCGAGAGCACCTGGGCGAGCGGGGCCAACACCCCCCGAAAGTCGCTCTCCGCCACCCGCTCCACGATGAAGCCGCTGACCAGCCGGCCGCCCTCGCGCCGCCCGCCCTTCTCCCCCGCCCCGAAGCGCACCCGCACCCGCACCCCGGGCCGCGCGTCGGAGTCCATGGCGGCGGGCACCGCGTAGTCGAAGAACCGGTCGAGGTGCACCAGCCCCTTGTCCACCAGCACCCGCGCCACCGGCAGCTCCGCCGCCAGCGCGGCCCCCCGCCACGTCCGCGGCTTGGCGCGCTCCGCCTTCGTCTCCCGCACGGTCTCCCGGATCAGGGCCAACTGCTCGCCCTGCTCCCCCGGCTCCCGCCCGTTCTCCCTGCTCACAGCATCCAGTCTTAGCAGACGCCACTGACAACGGCCGGTGCCGGCGAACGGCCTGGGGCCCCGGATCGCCGAAGCGGTCCGGGGCCCCAGGAAGGTTCCCTTGCGGTGCGGTGCCTTACAGGCCCGCGGCCTTGCGGAGGGCGTCCACCCGGTCGGTGCGCTCCCAGGTGAACTCCTCCTGCTCACGGCCGAAGTGGCCGTACGCGGCGGTCTGGGCGTAGATCGGGCGGAGCAGGTCGAGGTCGCGGATGATCGCGGCCGGGCGGAGGTCGAAGACCTCGCCGATGGCCTGCTCGATCTTGTCGGTGTCGACCGCGTTGGTGCCGAAGGTCTCGACGAAGAGGCCGACCGGCTCGGCCTTGCCGATGGCGTAGGCGACCTGGACCTCGCAGCGCGCGGCGAGGCCGGCGGCGACCACGTTCTTGGCGACCCAGCGCATCGCGTACGCGGCCGAACGGTCCACCTTGGACGGGTCCTTGCCGGAGAAGGCGCCGCCACCGTGGCGGGCCATGCCGCCGTAGGTGTCGATGATGATCTTGCGACCGGTCAGGCCGGCGTCGCCCATCGGGCCGCCGATCTCGAAGCGACCGGTCGGGTTGACCAGCAGCCGGTAGTCCTCGGTGTCCAGCTTGATGCCGTCCTCGACGAGCTGGGACAGCACGTGCTCGACCACGAACTCGCGGATGTCGGGCGCCAGCAGCGAGTCCAGGTCGATGTCGCTGGCGTGCTGCGAGGAGACCACCACGGTGTCGAGGCGGACGGCCTTGTTGCCGTCGTACTCGATGGTCACCTGGGTCTTGCCGTCGGGACGCAGGTAGGGGATGGTCCCGTTCTTGCGGACCTCCGACAGCCGGCGCGACAGGCGGTGCGCCAGGTAGATCGGGAGCGGCATGAGCTCGGGGGTCTCGTCGCAGGCGAACCCGAACATCAGGCCCTGGTCGCCGGCGCCCTGCCGGTCGAGCTCGTCGTCATCGCCCTCGACGCGGTTCTCGTAGGCGGTGTCGACGCCCTGGGCGATGTCCGGGGACTGCGCGCCGATGGACACCGAGACGCCGCAGGAGGCGCCGTCGAAGCCCTTCTTCGACGAGTCGTAACCGATCTCCAGGATCTTGTTCCGGACGAGGTTGGGGATGTCGGCGTACGCCTTGGTCGTCACCTCGCCGGCCACGTGCACCAGGCCGGTGGTGATCAACGTCTCAACGGCGACCCGAGAGCTCGGGTCCTCCTTGAGGAGCGCGTCGAGAATGGTGTCGCTGATCTGGTCAGCGATCTTGTCAGGGTGGCCCTCGGTGACAGACTCCGAGGTGAACAGGCGGCGGGACACATCGCTCCCTGGGGTTGCAGCGGCTGCTGGCTGATCATTTAGCGGAACGGCCGAGAGCTGCGCTCGGCCGGACCGCTGCCAGTTTATCGGTCTAACGTGGCGCGCGGGTACGCAGTCTCGTTTTATGGAACCCCCGTGACCTGGGACACCACGCCTCACCGTAGTGACGATCACCTCGACATTCGGTCCGGTCAAGAGGGCACGCCGAATTTCGATGGGTCGGTGAAGGCCCTTCCGGACCCGGTATCGGGGATTCCGCGGGGCGTTCCCGGTCAGGCTCCCGGGGCCGCCAGACGGGGCGCCACCAGGTCCCAAACCGTGTCGGCGAGGGCTTCTTTCGGGCCGTACGGGACGGGGGTCTCGGTGCCGTCCGTGGCCAGGATCACGGCCTCGTTTTCGGCCGAACCGAAGGTCTTGCGCTCGCCGACCTCGTTCACCACCAGGAGATCGCAGCCCTTACGGGCCAGCTTGGCGCGGCCGTTGGCGAGGACGTCGTCGGTCTCCGCGGCGAAGCCGACGACCACCTGGCCGGGTCGGGCCCGGTCGGCGGAGAGCTCGGCAAGGATGTCCGGATTACGCACCAGGGCGATGGGTTCCGGCTCCTGCCCCTCCTGCTTCTTGATCTTGCCGGTGGCGTAGCTGGCGGGCCGGAAATCGGCCACCGCGGCGGCCATCACGACCGCATCGGCGTCGGCCGCGGCCTTGAGCACGGCCTCCCGGAGCTGCCGGGCGGTGCCGATGCGGATCACGTCCACCCCGGCCGGGTCGGGCAACTCGGTGTTGCCGGCGACCAGGGTGACCCGGGCGCCGCGGGCCGCGGCCGTACGAGCCAGCGCGTAACCCTGCTTGCCGGAGGAGCGGTTGCCCAGGTAGCGCACCGGGTCCAGCGGCTCCCGGGTGCCGCCGGCGCTGACCACCACGTGCCGGCCGGCCAGGTCCTGCGCCAGCCCCTGGGCGCCGCGGGCCAGCACCTGCCGACACAGGTCGAAGATCTCCACCGGGTCGGGGAAGCGACCCTTGCCGGTGTCGACGCCGGTGAGCCGGCCCACCGCGGGCTCGATGACCAGCGCACCGCGGCGCCGCAGCGTGGCGACGTTCTCCTGGGTGGCGGGGTTCTCCCACATCTCGGTGTGCATCGCGGGCGCGAAGACCACCGGACAGCGGGCGGTGAGCAGGGTGTTGGTCAGCAGGTCGTCGGCGAGGCCGTGGGCGGCCTTGGCCATCAGGTCGGCGGTGGCCGGGGCGACCACGACGAGGTCGGCGGCCTGGCCGATGCGGACGTGCGGGACCTCGTGGACGGACTCCCAGACCTCGGTGGTGGCCGGGTTGCCGGACAGCGCCGACCAGGTGGCCTCCCCGACGAAGTGCAGCGCCGAGGCGGTCGGCACGACCCGTACGTCGTGGCCGGACTCCGTGAGCCGCCGCAGCAGCTCGCACGCCTTGTACGCGGCGATCCCGCCACTGACCCCCAGGACGACCCTGGGCCGCTCCCGCTTCTCCATCGCTTCCCCGCTCCCCGAGCTCAGGTCCGAACGCATGTCCCTCAACCTATGCCCTCCGGGCACGCCAAGGGCCCGGCAGGTCCGCCCAGCCACATGCTGGGAGGCGCCCCTGCCGGGCCCTTGGTGAGGTAAAGCCTTGGTGCCGCTTACTGGCCGACGGGGCCCTCGACGGCCTCCGAGGTCAGCAGACCCGCGTTGATCTCGCGCAGCGCGATCGACAGGGGCTTCTCGTGGACGTGGGTGTCGACCAGCGGGCCGACGTACTCCAGCAGGCCCTCGCCGAGCTGGGAGTAGTAGGCGTTGATCTGGCGCGCGCGCTTGGCGGCGTAGATCACGAGGCTGTACTTCGAGTCCGTGGCCTCAAGAAGCTCATCAATGGGCGGGTTGATGATGCCCTCGGGTGCGGTGATGGAAGAGGACACTCTCTACCTTCCGAAAGGGGATGAAGCAGGTGGTAGCGCGCGGCCGCGCTCAAATCCGTGGCGCCGGGATCGGGACCGGGTCAGTCGCCGGTGGCCCGGTCCTCAGAGCGACGCAGCATCAAGGCTAGCAGCTCACGGCTGACGTCCTCGACGGAGGTGTTGACGAGTGTGACGTCGAACTCCTTCTCCGCCGCCAGCTCGATCCGGGCCGCCTCCAGGCGCCGCTCGATGACCTCCGCCGCCTCCGTGCCGCGGCCGGTGAGCCGGCGGACCAGCTCCTCCCAGCTCGGCGGGGCCAGGAAGACCAGGTTGGCGTCGGGCATGGACTCGCGGACCTGGCGGGCGCCCTGGAGGTCGATCTCCAGCAGGACGGGCTCGCCGGACTCCAGTCGGTCCAGGACCGCCTTGCGCGGGGTGCCGTAGCGGTTACCGGCGAACTCGGCCCACTCCAGCAGTTCGCCGTTGGCGATCAGCTTGTCGAACTCCTCGTCCTCGACGAAGAAGTACTGGACGCCGTGACGCTCCCCCGGGCGCGGCTTGCGGGTGGTGGCCGACACCGAGAGCCAGATTTCGGGGTGGACCTTGCGCAGATGCGCGACGACCGTGCTCTTGCCGACCCCCGAGGGGCCGGAGAGCACGGTCAGGCGCGGTTGTCTGGCCGGGGGTACGGGGGCGGACCCCCGGGAGACTGCTGAACTCATGCAGCGATTATTCCAGCTACCCGGCAGTGCCGAGAAACTCAGGAACCAGTGCTCCCGAACTCGCGCTCCAGCGATGCGATCTGGTTCGAGCCCAGACCGCGGACGCGGCGGCTCTCGGAGATGCCGAGCCGCTCCATGATCTGCTTCGCGCGGACCTTGCCGACGCCGGGCAGGGACTCCAGGAGGGCGGAGACCTTCATCTTGCCGATGACATCGTTCTTCTGGCCCTGCTGGATGACCTCGTGGAGGGAGGCTCCGGAGTGCTTGAGCCGATTCTTGACCTCGGCGCGCTCCCGGCGAGCCGCGGCGGCCTTTTCGAGCGCGGCAGCGCGCTGTTCAGGGGTAAGGGGCGGAAGAGCCACGCCTACGTCACCTCGGATGTCGAACTGTCGGATACGGACCGGTGTGGAACCTAGTCGCCCCGTCACAACGGAGCAACGAGCAACGCGCTTACGTGCAGTGCTCTCGACGGAGACTAGCGGCCGATGGCGCTCCAGTCAGCGAGAACAGACGAAAAGTCCTGGTCAGACTCTGCTGACCAGGACATTTCGGGACTAACCGACCTCGTTATGCAACTGCCGCGCGCACTTCGTCGGCGAACCGGGCCGCCGCCGCGCGCAGTGCACCGGCGTCCGGACCGTGCTTGAGCACGCCCCGACTGACGCTCGGGACCACGTTGCGGACCGTCCCGCCGAAGACCGTGGGCAGGTCCGCGGGGGTGGCGCCCTGCGCGCCGATGCCGGGAGCCAGCAGCGGGCCGTTGATCGCCAGGTCGAACGCGGAGAGATCGCCGAGGGTGGCGCCGACGACCGCGCCGAAGGACCCCAGCGGCTGTGCCCCGGCGTTCTCGGCGGCGAGGTGACCGAGCATCGTGGCGGCGACGGTGCGGCCGTCCTCGCGGAGCGCGCGCTGGACCTCCGCGCCCTCCGGGTTGGACGTCAGGCCCAGCACGAAGAGCCCGGCACCGCTCTGCCGCGCCAGCTCCACGGCCGGCCGCAGCGAGCCGTAGCCGAGGTACGGGGAGAGGGTGAGCGCGTCCGAGAACAGCGGGGAGTCCGGGCGCAGGAACGCCTCGGCGTAGGCGCCCATGGTGGAACCGATGTCGCCGCGCTTGGCGTCCATGAGGATCAGTGCGCCACGGTCCCGGGCCTCCTCGACGGCGGTCTCCAGGACCGCGATGCCGCGCGAGCCGAACCGCTCGAAGAAGGCCGACTGCGGCTTGAAGACCGCGACGTGCTCGCCGAGCGCCTCGACGACGGTCCGGGTGAACCGGGCCAGCCCCGCCACATCGTCGTTCAGGCCCCAGTCGGCCAGCAGCGAGGCGTGCGGGTCGATGCCGACGCAGAGCGGGCCGCGCGCGTCCATGGCCCGGCGGAGGCGGGCGCCGAAGGGTTCGGGACTCATTTGGTCACCTGCTTGTGCTCGGCGCCGACCGCGTCGGCGAGGGTGGCGTACGGGCTGGTGCGCAGCCGCGCGGCCAGGCCCTGGTGGATCGCGCGGCACCAGAACGGGCCCTGGTAGATGAAGGCGCTGTAGCCCTGGACGAGGGTGGCGCCGGCGAGGATGCGCTGCCAGGCGTCCTCGGCGGTCTCGATGCCCCCGACGCCGATCAGGGTGATCCGGTCGCCGACCCGGGCGTACAGGCGGCGCAGGACCTCCAGGGAGCGCTCCTTGACGGGGGCGCCGGACAGGCCGCCGGTCTCGGCGACCAGCTCCGGGTCGGAGGTCAGGCCCAGGCCCTCGCGGGCGATGGTGGTGTTGGTGGCGATGATGCCGTCCAGGCCCAGTTCCAGGGCGAGGTCGGCGACCGCGTCGATGTCCTCGTCGGCCAGGTCGGGCGCGATCTTGACCAGGAGCGGGACGCGGCGGTCGGTGACCGTGCGGTCGGCGGCCTCGCGGACCGCGGTGAGCAGCGGGCGCAGGTGGTCCGTGGCCTGGAGGTTGCGCAGCCCCGGGGTGTTCGGCGAGGAGACGTTGACGACCAGGTAGTCGGCGTGCCGGGCCAGGCGCTCGGTGGAGGTGACGTAGTCGGCGACCGCCTCGGCCTCCGGCACGACCTTGGTCTTGCCGATGTTGACGCCGACGGTGGTCCGGAAGACCGGGTTCCGGGCGGCCAGACGGGCGGCGACGACCGCCGAGCCGTCGTTGTTGAAGCCCATCCGGTTGATCAGCGCGCGGTCCGGGACGAGCCGGAAGAGCCGCTTCTTGGGGTTGCCGGGCTGCGGCTGGGCGGTGACCGTGCCGATCTCGACGTGGTCGAAGCCGAGCATCGCCATCCCGTCGATGGCGACGGCGTTCTTGTCGAAGCCGGCGGCCAGTCCGAACGGGCCGTGCATCCGGCGGCCCAGGGCCTCGGTGCGCAGCTCCTTGTGGCGGGGGGCGAGGACGGCCGCCACGAAGGTGCGCAGCACCGGGACGCGCGCGGCCAGGCGGATCCACCGGAAGGCCAGGTGGTGGGCCTTCTCGGGGTCCATGCGCTGGAAGAACAGCTGGAAGAACAGGCGGTACATGGGGTGTTGGCCTTACGGGAGAGAGTGGGCGGGCTCATGAAGAGGGGGACACCGCCGTGGTGTCCCCCTCCGGGCCTCACTCCTCGCGGGCCGCCGTCAGGTGCCTGGCGTGCTCCTGGAGGGAGCGCACCCCGACGTCACCCCGGGACATCGCCTCGATGCCCTGGACGGCGGCGGCCAGCGCCTGGACCGTGGTCAGGCAGGGGATGCCGCGCGCCACGGAGGCGGTGCGGATGTCGTAGCCGTCGAGCCGACCGCCGGTCCCGTAGGGGGTGTTGACGATCAGGTCGACCTCGCCGTCGTGGATGAGCTGGACGATGGTCTTCTCGCCGTTCGGCCCCTCGCCCTCGGAGTGCTTGCGCACCACGGTGGTCTTGATGCCGTTGCGGCGCAGCACCTCGGCGGTACCGGAGGTGGCCAGCAACTCGAAGCCGTGGGCGACCAGTTCGCGGGCCGGGAAGATCATCGAGCGCTTGTCGCGGTTGGCGACGGAGACGAACGCCCGGCCCTTGGTGGGCAGCGCGCCATAGGCGCCGGACTGCGACTTGGCGTAGGCCGTGCCGAAGACCGAGTCGATGCCCATGACCTCGCCGGTGGAGCGCATCTCCGGGCCGAGGATGGTGTCCACGCCGCGGCCCGAGCGGTCCCGGAAGCGCGACCAGGGCAGGACCGCCTCCTTGACGGAGATCGGGGCGTCCAGCGGCAGCGTGCCGCCGTCCCCGGTCTTGGGCAGCATGCCCTCGGCGCGCAGCTCGGCGATGGTGGCGCCCAGCGAGATCCGGGCGGCGGCCTTGGCCAGCGGCACCGCGGTGGCCTTCGAGGTGAACGGCACGGTCCGCGAGGCGCGCGGGTTGGCCTCCAGGACGTAGAGGATGTCGCCGGCCATCGCGAACTGGATGTTGATCAGGCCGCGGACGCCAACTCCCTTGGCGATGGCCTCCGTTGAGGCCCGCAGCCGCTTGATGTCGAAGCCGCCGAGGGTGATCGGGGGCAGCGCGCAGGCGGAGTCGCCGGAGTGGATGCCGGCCTCCTCGATGTGCTCCATGACGCCGCCGAGGTAGAGCTCGTGACCGTCGTAGAGCGCGTCGACGTCGATCTCGATGGCGTCGTCGAGGAACCGGTCGATCAGGACCGGGTGCTGGTCGATCAGGCCGGCGTGCCGCTGAAGGTACTCGGCCAGCGAGGGCTCGTCGTAGACGATCTCCATGCCGCGGCCGCCGAGGACGTAGGACGGGCGGACCATGACCGGGTAGCCGATCTCGGCGGCGATCGTCTTGGCCTCGTCGAAGGAGAAGGCGGTGCCGTACTTGGGGGCCGGCAGTCCGGCCTCGGTCAGCACCCGGCCGAACGCGCCGCGCTCCTCGGCGAGGTCGATCGCCTCCGGCGAAGTGCCCACGATCGGCACGCCGTTGTCCTTGAGCGCCTGGGCCAGGCCGAGCGGGGTCTGCCCGCCGAGCTGGACGACGACGCCGGCGACCGGCCCGGCCTGCTGCTCGGCGTGCACGATCTCCAGCACGTCCTCCAGGGTGAGCGGCTCGAAGTAGAGCCGGTCGGAGGTGTCGTAGTCGGTGGAGACGGTCTCCGGGTTGCAGTTGACCATCACGGTCTCGTAGCCGGCGTCGCTCAGCGCGAAGCTGGCGTGGACGCAGGAGTAGTCGAACTCGATGCCCTGGCCGATGCGGTTGGGGCCGGAGCCCAGGATGATCACCGCGGGCTTCTCGCGCGGCGCGACCTCGCTCTCCTCGTCGTAGGACGAGTAGAAGTACGGGGTGCGGGCGGCGAATTCGGCGGCGCAGGTGTCGACCGTCTTGTAGACCGGGCGGAGGCCGAGGGCGTGCCGGACCTCGCGGACGACCTCCTCGCGCAGGCCGCGGAGGGCGGCGATCTGGGCGTCGGAGAAGCCGTGACGCTTTGCATCCGCAAGGACTTCGGGGTCCAGCTTGTCGGCGGCCGCGATCTCGTCGGCGACCTCCTTGACGAGGAAGAGCTGGTCGACGAACCACGGGTCGATCTTGGTGGCGTCGAAGACCTCCTGCGGGGTGGCACCGGCCCGGATCGCGGCCATCACGGTGTTGATCCGGCCGTCGGTGGGGACCTTGGCCCGCTCCAGCAGCTCCGCCTTCGCGCCGGGCTCGCCGGTGAAGTCGAACTGGCTGCCCTTCTTCTCCAGCGAGCGCAGCGCCTTGTTGAGCGCCTCGGTGAAGTTGCGACCGATAGCCATCGCCTCGCCGACCGACTTCATGGTGGTGGTGAGCGTGGCGTCGGCGGCCGGGAACTTCTCGAAGGCGAACCGCGGGACCTTGACGACGACGTAGTCGAGGGTGGGCTCGAACGACGCCGGGGTCTGCTCGGTGATGTCGTTGGGGATCTCGTCGAGGGTGTAGCCGACGGCGAGCCGGGCGGCGATCTTCGCGATCGGGAAGCCGGTGGCCTTGGAGGCCAGCGCCGAGGAGCGGGAGACCCGGGGGTTCATCTCGATGACGATGACCCGGCCGTCCTCGGGGTTCACCGCGAACTGGATGTTGCAGCCGCCGGTGTCCACGCCGACCTCGCGAATCACCGCGATGCCGATGTCCCGGAGGATCTGGTACTCGCGGTCGGTGAGCGTCATCGCCGGCGCGACGGTGATCGAGTCGCCGGTGTGCACGCCCATCGGGTCGAAGTTCTCGATGGAGCAGACGACCACGACGTTGTCGTGCTTGTCGCGCATCAGCTCCAGCTCGTACTCCTTCCACCCGAGGATGGACTCCTCCAGGAGCACCTCGGTGGTCGGCGAGAGGGTCAGGCCCTGGCCGGCGATCCGGCGCAGCTCCTCCTCGTCGTGCGCGAAGCCGGAGCCGGCGCCGCCCATGGTGAAGGACGGGCGGACCACGACCGGGTAACCGCCGAGCTCCTCAACGCCCTTGAGGACGTCGTCCATGGAGTGGCAGATGTAGGAGCGCGCGGACTCGCCGTGCCCGATCTTGCGGCGGACGGCCTCCACGACCTCCTTGAACTGGTCGCGGTCCTCGCCCTTGTGGATCGCCTCGACGTTGGCGCCGATCAGCTCGACGCCGTACTTGTCGAGGGTGCCGGCCTCGTGCAGCGAGATGGCGGTGTTGAGCGCCGTCTGGCCACCGAGGGTCGGCAGCAGGGCGTCGGGGCGCTCCTTGGCGATGATCTTCTCGACGAACTCCGGGGTGATCGGCTCGACGTAGGTGGCGTCGGCGATCTCCGGGTCGGTCATGATCGTGGCCGGGTTGGAGTTGACCAGGATGACGCGCAGGCCCTCGGACTTGAGGACCCGGCAAGCCTGGGTACCGGAGTAGTCGAACTCGGCGGCCTGACCGATGACGATCGGGCCGGAGCCGATGACCAGGACGGACTGGATATCGGTGCGCTTAGGCACGCTGGCCCTCCATCAGGACGGTGTTCATCAAAGACGTGAAGCGATCGAAGAGATACGCGGCGTCGTGCGGGCCGGCGGCCGCCTCGGGGTGGTACTGCACGCTGAAGGCCGGCTGGTCCAGGAGCTGGAGCCCCTCCACCACGTTGTCGTTGAGGCAGACGTGGGTGACCTCGGCCCGGCCGAAGGGGGTGTCGGAGACCTTGTCGAGCGGCGCGTCCACGGCGAACCCGTGGTTGTGCGCGGTGATCTCGACCTTGCCGGTCGTGCGGTCCTGCACCGGCTGGTTGATGCCGCGGTGCCCGTACTTGAGCTTGTACGTGCCGAAGCCCAGCGCCCGGCCCAGGATCTGGTTGCCGAAGCAGATGCCGAACAGCGGGGTCTTCCGGGACAGCACCTCGCGCATCACCGAGACCGCGTGGTCGGCGGTGGCCGGGTCGCCGGGGCCGTTGGAGAAGAACACGCCGTCGGGGTTGACCGCGTAGACGTCCTCGGCGGTGGCGGTGGCCGGCAGGACGTGCACCTCGATGCCGCGCTCGGCCATCCGCTGCGGGGTCATGCCCTTGATGCCGAGGTCGATCGCGGCGACGGTGAACTTCCTTTCACCGATGGCCGGGACGACGTACGCCTCCTTGGTGGTGACCTGCGCGCAGAGGTCGGCGCCCTGCATCTCGGGCTGCTGGCGGACCTCGGCGAGCATGGTGCCCTCGTCGGGCAGCGCGTTGCCGGAGAAGATCCCGACCCGCATCGCACCGCGCTCACGCAGGTGGCGGGTGAGCGCCCGGGTGTCGACGCCGCTGATGCCGACGACGCCCTGGCGGCGCAGCTCCTCGTCGAGGGAGCGGCGGGAGCGCCAGTTGGACGGGATCCGGGCGGGGTCGCGGACGACGTAGCCGGAGACCCAGATCCGCTGCGACTCGGGGTCCTCGTCGTTCACGCCGGTGTTGCCGACGTGCGGGGCGGTCATGACGACCACCTGGCGGTGGTAGGAGGGGTCGGTCAGCGTCTCCTGGTAGCCGGTCATGCCGGTGGAGAACACCGCCTCGCCGAAGGTCTCCCCCACGGCCCCGTAGGCGCGGCCGCGGAAGGTGCGGCCGTCCTCCAGGACGAGTACGGCGGGGATCTTGGCGGTCCCCTTGGTGGAGGTCGTCATCGTGCGCCTTCCGTTTCGGTGTGCTCGGTGGTGTGCTCGCTGCTGAGCCGGTCCAGGGCCGCGACCCAGGCCGGGTGCTCCGCTGCCCGGTCGGAGCGGAAGCCGGAGTCGATCTGCTTGCCGCCCAGCTCCCAGGTGACGACCAGCAGGCCGCCCTCCGGGAGGACCTTGCCGGCGATGCCCGCCTCCAGGCGGGCGCCGCGCAGCGCGGCGGCCGGGATGAAGAAGTCCGTGGCGCCGGGCCGTTCGACGACCAAACCCCGGTCGGTCAGGGTCAGTTCGGCGCGGCTGCGGGTGCCCAGGCCGTGGGCGACGATCCGGTCGAGCCACTGCCCGGCGGTGGTCGAGCCGTGGTAGCGGCCGCTGAGTGTGAGCAGCGGCTCGCCCGCGTCGTCCGGTGCGGCGGGCAGCTCGGGCAGGTCGCCCTGGAGGGTGCCGCGCCACTTCCAGCCCTGGCGCATCAGCCAGTAGACGAAGGCGACGAAGACCAGGAGGCCGACCACCCAGGCGATGCGCCCGGACCAGTCGGTGACCGGGGCGGAGTGCTGCGCCGCGGCCAGGGTGAGGAGTTGAGGAGTCACGCGAGCTTCCCGTCGACGACCGTTGCGCGGCCCCGCAGGAAGGTGTGGGTGACGCGTCCCGGCAGCTCACGGCCCTCGTAGGGGGTGTTGCGGCTGCGGGAGGCGAAGCCCGCGGGGTCCACCTCTCCACGGTAAGCGGAATCGAGCAGGGTGAGGTTGGCAGGCTCACCGGCGACGATGGGGCGCCCCTGACCGGCCAGGGAGCCGATCCGCGCCGGGGTGGCGGACATCCGGTCGGCGACGCCGGCCCAGTCCAGCAGCCCGGTCTCGACCATGGTGTGCTGGACGACCGACAGCGCGGTCTCCAGGCCCACCATGCCCATCGCGGCCGCGGCCCACTCGCAGTCCTTGTCCTCGTGCGGGTGCGGGGCGTGGTCGGTGGCGACGATGTCGATGGTGCCGTCGGCGAGGGCCTCGCGCAGCGCCATGACGTCGCGCTCGGTGCGCAGCGGCGGGTTGACCTTGTAGACCGGGTTGTAGCTGCGCACCAACTCGTCGGTGAGCAGCAGGTGGTGCGGGGTGACCTCGGCGGTCACGTCGATGCCGCGGGACTTGGCCCACCGGACGATCTCGACGCTGCCGGCGGTCGACAGGTGACAGATGTGCACCCGGGAGCCGACGTGCTCGGCGAGCAGCACGTCCCGGGCGATGATCGACTCCTCGGCGACGGCCGGCCAGCCGCCCAGCCCCAACTCGGCCGAGACGATGCCCTCGTTCATCTGGGCACCCTCGGTCAGCCGCGGCTCCTGGGCGTGCTGGGCGACGACGCCGCCGAACGCCTTCACGTACTCCAGGGCCCGCCGCATGATCACCGCGTCGTCGACGCACTTGCCGTCGTCGGAGAAGACCGTGACGCCGGCCGCCGACTCGTGCATCGCGCCCAGCTCGGCCAGCTTCTTGCCCTCCAGGCCGACGGTGACGGCGCCGATGGGCTGCACGTCGCAGTAGCCGTGGTCCTTGCCGAGCCGGTAGACCTGCTCGACGACGCCGGCGGTGTCGGCGACCGGGAAGGTGTTGGCCATGGCGAACACCGCGGTGAAGCCGCCGCTGGCCGCGGCCCGGGTGCCGGTCAGCACCGTCTCGGAGTCCTCACGGCCCGGCTCGCGCAGGTGGGTGTGCAGGTCCACGAGGCCGGGCAGCAGGATCTTCCCGTCGGCCTCGATCACCTCGGCGCCCTCGGCGGACAGCCCGCCTCCGACCGCCTCGATGGTCTCGCCGTCGATCAGCACGTCCTGGGGCGCGCCGCCGAGCACCTTCGCACCGCGGATCAGGATCTTGCTCATGGTCTTACTTCTCCTCGGTACGGGATTCAGAGGTGGGCGCGGAGCGCCTCGATCCAAGGGTGGTGGTGGGCGACGGGCGGGCGGGCTCGTTGCCGCCGAGCAGCAGGTAGAGCACGGCCATGCGGATCGAGACGCCGTTGGCGACCTGCTCGATGACCGTGCAGCGGTCGGAGTCGGCGACCTCGGCGGTGATCTCCATGCCGCGGACCATCGGGCCGGGGTGCATCACGAGGGCGTGCTCGGGCATCCGCGCCATCCGGTCGCCGTCCAGGCCGTAGCGGCGCGAGTACTCCCGCTCGGTCGGGAAGAAGGCCGCGTTCATCCGCTCCCGCTGGACCCGCAGCATCATCACGGCGTCGGACTTGGGCAGCACGGCGTCGAGGTCGTAGGAGACCTCGCACGGCCAGGTCTCGACGCCGACCGGTACGAGGGTGGGCGGCGCGACGAGGGTGACCTCGGCGCCGAGGGTGTGCAGCAGGTCCACGTTGGAGCGGGCCACCCGGCTGTGCAGCACGTCGCCGACGAGGGTGATGCGCCTGCCGTCGAGGTCCCGGCCGAGCCCGGCGTCCGGGCCGACGAGCCGCCGCCGCATGGTGAAGGCGTCCAGCAGGGCCTGGGTGGGGTGCTGGTGGGTGCCGTCGCCGGCGTTGATGACGGGGGCGTCGATCCAGCCGGAGGTGGCCAGCCGGTAGGGGGCGCCGGAGGCGCTGTGCCGGATGACGACGGCGTCGACGCCCATCGCCTCCAGGGTCTGGGCGGTGTCCTTGAGGGACTCGCCCTTGGAGACGCTGGAGCCCTTGGCGGCGAAGTTGATGACGTCCGCGGAGAGCCGCTTCTCGGCGGCCTCGAACGAGATCCGGGTCCGGGTCGAGTCCTCGAAGAAGAGATTGCAGACGGTGCGTCCGCGCAGGGCGGGCAGTTTCTTGATCGGCCGGTCGGCGACCCGGGCCATTTCCTCGGCGGTGTCGAGGATCAGCACGGCGTCGTCCCGCGTGAGATCGGCGGCCGAGATGAGGTGACGCTTCATCCGGTTTCTCCGGGGGTGAGGGAGGTATACGGGAATGTCCGTCGAGCGGGCATGACTGTCGGCCCGGGGTCACCGGGTCCGTACGTGTGCGGCGTCAGCGCCCGCCGGCCGGAGCTTCTCGCTCGGCTTCCGCGGACTCGGCGTCGCCGGGGCGGGGCGAGGTGGAGCGCAGGCCGAGCAGCACGGCGTCGCGGCCGTCCTCCTCGGTGAGCTGGACCTTGACCGCTTCCCGCAGCGAGGTGGGGAGGTTTTTACCCACGTAGTCGGCGCGGATGGGCAGCTCGCGGTGGCCGCGGTCGACCAGGACGGCGAGCTGTACGGCGCGCGGGCGCCCGATGTCGCCCAGGGCGTCCAGGGCGGCCCGGATGGTGCGCCCGGAGAAGAGCACGTCGTCGACGAGGAGGACCAGCCGGCCCTCGATGCCGTCACCGGGGATCTCCGTGCGCCCCAGCGTGCGGGCCGGGCCCAGCCGCAGGTCGTCACGGTACATCGTGATGTCGAGCGAGCCGACCGGAATGGCGCGGCCGGTGATCTCTTCCAGCTTGGCGGCCAGCCGCTGGGCGAGGAAGACACCGCGGGTGGGGATTCCCAGGAGCACCACGTCGTCCGCGCCCTTGGCGCGCTCGACGATTTCGTGGGCGATACGGGTGAGCATCCGCGCGATGTCCGGGCCTTCGAGCACCGGGCGCGCGGGCGTTTGAGTTCTCGCGTCGGAACTGCGTGCGTCCATACGAAACGGACCTCCTTCTCCGCCTCACGGGACGGACTTTAAAGGACGTCGAAATTACGGCCCTAAGGCTATCAGGAGGCTCTTTGGAACCCGTACACCCCCCCCTGACGGGTGAGGGTCTGGCCCATTCGGCTTGACGAAGTCAGATTACGCTGCGTAACCTCACAGTGAGTTACCAGCCACGCGGCGGAGCCGCATGTCGATACAGCCGTCTGGGGAGCTTTATGTCCAGCGAATACGCTAAACAGCTCGGGGCCAAGCTCCGCGCCATCCGTACCCAGCAGGGCCTCTCTCTCCATGGCGTCGAGGAGAAGTCCCAGGGCCGCTGGAAGGCCGTGGTGGTGGGGTCTTACGAGCGCGGCGACCGTGCCGTGACCGTACAGCGCCTCGCCGAGCTGGCGGACTTCTACGGCGTGCCGGTGCAGGAACTGCTTCCGGGCACGACGCCGGGCGGCGCCGCCGAGCCGCCGCCGAAGCTGGTGCTGGACCTGGAGCGCCTGGCCCACGTCCCGCAGGAGAAGGCCGGCCCGCTCCAGCGTTACGCCGCCACCATCCAGAGCCAGCGCGGTGACTACAACGGCAAGGTCCTCTCGATCCGCCAGGACGACCTGCGCACCCTCGCGGTGATCTACGACCAGTCGCCCTCGGTGCTCACCGAGCAGCTCATCAGCTGGGGCGTGCTCGACGCGGACGCCCGCCGGGCCGTGCAGCACGAGGAGATCTGACGGGCCAAGCCCCGCGCTTCCTACGCAGAAACGTACCGCCGCTCCGGGCCACCGCCCGGAGCGGCGGTCGTCGTTGGGGCCCTCGGGCCTGTCCGATGGGTCAGGGTCGGCCCCGGCCATGACCCATCGGACAGGCCCGAGGAGACCCCCGGGAGGGCCGGCGGCGGGAACAGACGGACGAGGGGCCCGGGAGCGATGTTCTCATCGCTCCCGGGCCCCTCGTCGTGCCTCGGGTCCGGTCAGCCGGTCACCGGCCGCCGGGACCGGCTCAGCGCGCGTCCTCGCGCCGCAGCCCCGGCTTCAGTTCCTTGAAGCGGGCCAGCAGGCCGTTGACGAAGGCCGGGGAATCGTCCGTGGAGAATTCCTTGGCCAACTGCACGGCCTCGTCGATCGCCACCGCGTCCGGCGTACCGTCCACCCACAGCAGTTCGTAGGCGCCGAGCCGGAGGATCGAGCGGTCGGCCGCCGGCATCCGGTCCAGGTCCCAGCCGACGGAGTAGGTGGAGATCAGCTCGTCGATCCGGGCGACGCGCTCCGCGTACCCCTCGACCAGCTCCAGGGTGTACTCGTGCACGGGCGGCTGGCGCGGGTCGGTCCGGGCGTGGCGCATCCAGTCCGCGAGCACGGACTGCACATCGGCACCGCGCTGGTCGGCCTCGAAGAGGATCTGGAAGGCGCGCTTACGGGCCTTGGTGCGGGCAGCCACGGTTAGCTGTTCACCCGGCCGAGGTAGTCGCCGGTACGGGTGTCGACCTTGATCTTCTCACCGGTGGTGATGAAGAGCGGCACCTGGATCGAGTGGCCGGTCTCCAGCTCGGCGGGCTTGGAGCCGCCGGTGGAACGGTCGCCCTGGACGCCCGGCTCGGTGTGCTTGATGGTCAGCTCGACGGCGGCCGGCAGCTCGACGTAGAGCACCGAACCGTCGTGCTGCGCGACGACGGCGTCGAAGCCCTCGACGAGGTAGTTGGCCGCGTCGCCGACGGTCTTGCGGTCGATGTGGAGCTGGTCGTAGGTGTCCATGTCCATGAAGACGAAGTAGTCGCCGTCCATGTACGAGAACTGCATGCCGCGCTTGTCGACGTTGGCCGTCTCGACCTTGACGCCGGCGTTGAAGGTCTTGTCCACCACCTTGCCGGAGAGCACGTTCTTGAGCTTGGTGCGGACGAAGGCCGGGCCCTTACCGGGCTTGACGTGCTGGAACTCGACGACGGACCAGAGCTGGCCGCCTTCGAGCTTGAGCACCATGCCGTTCTTGAGGTCGTTCGTGGAAGCCACGGTTGCGGAATCTCCTGGACAGGTGGTGGGTACCGCAGAACCGCCCGCAGCGAGCCCGGTGGCTCAGAGGGCGAGCAGCTCCTTGGTCGTGATCGTGAGTAGCTCGGGTCCGCCGTCCGCCTCGGGGCGGACGACGAGGGTGTCGTCGATTCGGACACCCCCACGGCCCGGGATGTGGACCCCTGGCTCGACGGTGACCGGCACGCAAGCGTCCAGTTTACCCATGGCTCCGGGTGACAACTGAGGGTCCTCGTCGATTTCCAGTCCGACTCCATGCCCGGTCCACAGTCCGAGGCCGTCGCCGTGGCCCGCGGTCTCCAGGATCTGACGGGCCACCCGGTCCACTTCGTGGCACTCCACGCCCGGCGCCAGCGCCTCCCGACCGGCCTTCTGGGCCGCGAAGACCAGGTCGTAGAGGTCGATCTGCCAGTCCGCCGGGGTGGTGCCGATGACGAAGGTCCGGCCGATCTCGCAGCGGTAGCCGCGGTAGTTGGCGCCCAGGTTGACGGTGAGGAAGTCGCCCTCCTCGACGCGGCGGTCGGAGGGCAGGTGTCCGGCGCGGCCGGAGTTCGGGCCGGTGGCGACGGAGGTCGGGAAGGCCGGGCCGTCCGCGCCGTGGTCGACCAGGCGGCGCTCCAGCTCCAGCGCGAGGTGCCGCTCGGTGCGGCCGACCAGGATCGACTCCAGGAGCTCGCCCAGCGCCTGGTCGCTGATCTCGGCGGCGATCCGCAGGCAGGCGATCTCGTCGTCGTCCTTGACCAGCCGCTGTGCCTCGACGGCGCAGGCCAGGTCGGCGAGGCGCAGCCCGGGGGCGACCCGGGCGAGCGCCCGGTGGCGGGTGACGGTGAGGTGGTGCTCCTCCACCGCGAGGGTCCTGGCGCCCTGCTTGGCGGCGAGGCCGGCGGCGGCCACGACGGGGTCGCCGCCGCGGGCGGGGAGTACCGAGGTCCGGACGTCGTCGGCGGGCCGTCCCTCGGTGGGGTCACCGGTCAACGGGCGGCCGCAGAGCAGGACATCGTCACCGGGGCCGAGCAGCAGGGCCGCTCCGGGCGGGGTGCAGCCGGTGAGGTAGCGGACGTTGGCGGGGCGCGAGATCAGGGCGGCGGTGCTTCCGGTTGCTGCGCAGCGGTCGCGCAGCCGCGCGCGTCGGACCGCGTACAACTCGGACATATCGCCAGCGTACGACCGCTGTCCCGGGGCGGCCGTTCGAGAGCGCCGCCCGGGGGAAGGGCGCGGTTACCAGCTCGGCGGGCTGGCGATGCTGCCGGCGACGACCTCGTCGAGGGCGCGCACGGTGGTGGCGACGTCGTGCTGGGAGTTGTCGATGATCGGCAGGCCGGAGCCGTACCAGCCGGCCATCCGGCCGTGGATGCGGGCCACCTCCTCGTCGGTCAGGCGGCGGTTGCCGGAGCGTCGGGCGTTGCGCTCCAGGACGACCTCCAGGCCCGGGAGCAGGACTATCGGCAGCAGTCCCGGGCCCACGTGGCGCTTCCAACCGCCGAGGCCGACGACCGGGCGGTCCGGGAAGACGGCGTCGTCGAGGATGCAGGAGATGCCGTTGGCGAGGAAGTTGCGGGCGGCGAAGCCGCAGGTGCGGCGGGCGAGGCGGTACTGGGCCTCGGAGTTGTCGTTCCAGCCGGACTGCGGGTCGGCGAAGCCGGAGCGGACCCACTCGCGGACGTCGTCCAGGCTGATGTGCGCGGTCGGCACCCGCCGGGTGTCGGCCCAGTGCCGGGCGACGCTGGTCTTGCCGGCGCCGGCCGGGCCGATCAGCAGCACCGCGACGGCGGTCCCCGAGACGTCGGGGGCGGCGCTGCCGGGCGGCGGGCTGGGGAGCGGGACGGGGGCGCCGGGGGGCAGCTGGACGTGGCCGGTGACGTCCCCGCTGTGCGGGGCCTGGTGCGGAGCGGGGGCGGGCCAGCCCTGGGCGGGGGCGCCGGGCGCCGGTGGGGCGGGCGGGGGCGGTGGGGCCGCGGGGGTGTGCGGGGCGCCCGGCGGGTGAGGCGGGCCGGGGTGGGGCGTCCAGTTCATGGTCATGCCGGCGCCGGGGGTGTGAAGCGGGCCGCGGGGCGGTGGCAGCGGAGCCCCCACTGCGTACTGCATCCGGTGGCTCTCCGTCTCGTGCGGTCGACGTGGTGCGGGGCGGGGGGGCCGGGGGGGGGGGCCGGGGGGGCGGGGGCCCCCGCGGGGGGGGGCGCGGGGGGGGGGGGGCCCCCCGGGGTGTGGGTGGGGGCCAGATAAACCCGCCCCCGGCCCGGG
>NZ_JBHVJX010000017.1:63299-97780 GCF_042798755.1 Streptomyces sp. NPDC057743 | reverse complement strand
CCCCGGGGGCGGCCGGGGGCGCGGCCGGGTGGCGGGGCCCCGGCAAACCGGGCGCGCCCGGGGCGTTGGGGGGGGGGGCGCCCGGGGCTGGGGGCCGGGTGCGCCGGCGACAACTGCGGGGCGGGCACGGGTCGTTGGTGCCCGCCCGGTGGTGCTGCGGTGAACCGTACTCCCCCGGCTGCTGCCGGGAGGTCTTCCTACCCCCGGGGTCCGTCGAATGAACGGGCGAGGGTGCGGATGTCCGAACGGGGCGGCGGTCAGCCGTCTAGTTCCTCGGCGAGGGCGCGCAGCGCCAGCCGGTACGAGCCGATGCCGAAGCCGGCGACGGTGCCGCTGGCGACGGCCGCGATAACCGAGGTGTGGCGGAACTCCTCGCGGGCGTACGGGTTGGAGATGTGCACCTCGATCAGCGGGGCGGTGCGCTGCGCCGCCGCGTCCCGCATCGCGTACGAGTAGTGCGTGAACGCACCGGGGTTGATGACGACCGGGATCGAGCCGTCGGCGGCCTCGTGCAGCCAACGGACCAGCTCGCCCTCGTCGTTGGTCTCCCGCACCTCGACCTCGAAGCCCAGCTCCCCGCCGAGCCGGGCGCACTCGGCGACCAGCCCGGCGTAGGAGGTGGCGCCGTAGACGTCGGGCTCGCGGGAGCCCAGCCGGCCGAGGTTGGGGCCGTTGAGGACCAGGACTTTGCGGCTCACGAGGCGATCTCCGCGTGCGCGGCGAGCAGCATGGCCGGGTCCGGGCCCTCCAGGACGGTCGGCTTGGCCAGGCCGTCCAGGACGATGAAGCGGAGCCGGTCGCCGCGGGACTTCTTGTCGACCTTCATGGTCTCCAGCAGCTTGGGCCACTGGTCGCCGCGGTAGGTCAGCGGCAGCCCGACGGAGGCCAGGACGGCGCGGTGCCGGTCGGCGGTGGCGTCGTCCAACCGGCCGGCGATCCGGCCGAGTTCGGCGGCGAAGACCATGCCGACGGAGACCGCGGCGCCGTGCCGCCAGTTGTAGCGCTCGTTCTTCTCGATGGCGTGCGCGAGGGTGTGGCCGTAGTTGAGGATCTCCCGCAGGCCGGACTCCTTGAGGTCGGCGGAGACCACCTCGGCCTTGACCCGGATCGCCCGCTCGATCAGCTCGGCGGTGTGCGGACCGTCGGGGCGCTTGGCGCCCTCGGGGTCCGCCTCGATCAGGTCGAGGATCGCCGGGTCGGCGATGAAGCCGGCCTTGATGACCTCGGCCAGCCCGGAGACGTAGTCGTGCGGCGGGAGGGAGTCGAGCGCGGCCAGGTCGCAGAGCACCCCGGCCGGCGGGTGGAAGGCGCCGACGAGGTTCTTGCCCTCGGCGGTGTTGATGCCGGTCTTGCCGCCGACCGCGGCGTCCACCATGCCCAACACCGTGGTCGGGACGGCGATCCAGCGGACCCCGCGCAGCCAGGTCGCGGCGACGAAGCCGGCCAGGTCGGTGGTGGCACCGCCGCCCACGCCGACGATCACGTCGGTGCGGGTGAAGCCGGTCTGCCCCAGCGCCTTCCAGCAGTAGGCGGCGACCTCGGCGGTCTTGGACTCCTCGGCGTTGGGGAGCTGGATGGCGATCGCCTCGTAGCCCTGGGCGGCCAGGTCCTCGCGCAGCGCCTCGCCGGTGGCGGCCAGCGCCTCCGGGTGCAGCACGGCGACCCGCTTGGCGTGGGTGCCGATCAGGCCGGGGAGTTCGCCCAGCAACTGCCGCCCGACGAGCACCTCGTAGGGGTCGGTGCCGGCGGTCCCGCCGACGTGGATGCGGGTGGCGTGCTCCGTCATGCCTGTTCCTCCCTGCCGGCGGGCCGCGCGGCATCCGCGGCCGGCCGTAGCTCCAAAGCGTCCACGATCGCGTCGGCGACGTCCTCGGGGGGCCGCTCCCCCGTGGTGATCACGGCGCGCGCGACCTCGGTGTAGAGCGGGCGGCGCCGCTCCATCAGCTCGCGCCACTGCTTGCGGGGGTTGACCGCGAGCAGCGGGCGGGGGGCGTCCAGGCCCACCCGCTTGACGGCGTCGGCGAGTTCGACGTCCAGGAAGATCACCGGCAGGCCGGTCAGCAGCTTCCGGGTGCCGTCGTCCATGATCGCCCCGCCGCCGAGCGAGAGCACCCCCGCGTGGGTCTCCAGGGCGGCGCGCACCGCCTCCCGCTCCAGGGCGCGGAAGTGCTCCTCCCCGTCCTCGATGAAGATCTCGGAGATCGGCTTGCCGGCGGTGGCGACGATGTCGGCGTCGGTGTCGCGGTAGCCGACGCCCAGCCGGTCGGCCAGCAGTTCGCCCACGGTGGACTTGCCGGCGCCGGGCGGGCCGACCAACACGGCGACGGGCGCGGTCACTTGATCGCCAGGTTGTCGAGGAAGCCGCGGACGTTGCGCCGGGTCTCCGGGACGCTGTCGCCGCCGAACTTCTCCAGCACCGCGTCGGCCAGCACCAGCGCCACCATCGCCTCGGCGACGATGCCGGCGGCCGGGACCGCGCAGACGTCGGAGCGCTGGTGGTGCGCCTTGGTGGCCTCGCCGGTGGTGACGTCGATCGTCGCCAGGGCCCGCGGCACGGTGGCGATCGGCTTCATCGCGGCCCGCACACGCAGGAGTTCACCGGTGCTCAGGCCGCCCTCGGTGCCGCCGGCGCGACCGGAGGAGCGCTTGATGCCCTCGTCGGTCGCGACGATCTCGTCGTGCGCCTTCGAGCCGGGCACCCGGGCCAGGTCGAAGCCGTCGCCGACCTCGACGCCCTTGATGGCCTGGATGCCCATCAGGGCCGATGCCAGCCGCGCGTCCAGCCGGCGGTCCCAGTGGACGTGCGAGCCGAGGCCGACCGGGACGCCGTAGGCCAGCACCTCGACGACGCCGCCGAGGGTGTCGCCGTCCTTGTGGGCCTGGTCGATCTCGGCGACCATCGCCTTCGACGCGTCGGCGTCCAGGCAGCGCACCGGGTCGGCGTCCAGCTTCTCGACGTCGGCGGGGGTCGGGTAGACACCGTACGGGGCCTTGGCGGCGGCCAGTTCGACCACGTGCGAGACGATCTCGATGCCGGCGGTCTCCTTGAGGAAGGAGCGGGCGACGGTGCCGAGGGCGACCCGGGCCGCGGTCTCGCGGGCGGAGGCGCGCTCCAGGATCGGGCGGGCCTCGTCGAAGCCGTACTTCTGCATGCCGGCGAGGTCGGCGTGGCCGGGGCGGGGGCGGGTCAGCGGGGCGTTGCGGGCCAGCTCGGCGAGTTCGGCCTCGTCCACCGGGTCGGCCGCCATCACCTGCTCCCACTTGGGCCACTCGGTGTTGCCCACCATGATCGCCACCGGGGAGCCCAGCGACCGGCCGTGCCGCACGCCGCCGAGGAAGGTGACCTCGTCGCGCTCGAACTTCATCCGGGCACCACGGCCGTAGCCGAGCCGGCGGCGGGCCAGGGCGTCCGCCACCATCTCCGTGGTGATCGGCACGCCGGCGGGAAGGCCCTCCAGCGTCGCCACCAGTGCGGGGCCGTGCGACTCCCCCGCCGTCAGCCAGCGCAACCTGCTCAACGGTGCTCCTCAGTCCTGCTCATCGTTCGCGCATCCGCGTGTCTGCTCCGATCCTCCCACGTCGCGGGCGCCGTGCGGCGCCCCGTCCAGGGTGCGGACCGCCCGGGACCGGCTCGGGGCCGGTCCGAGGGCGCCGCTAACGGGCCGCCAGCGCCGCCTCGCCGGCCCGGCGCATCGCGGCCAGCGGCGCCGGTGCCCGGCCGGTCATCTGCTCGACCTGGAGGACGGCCTGGTGGACCAGCAGGTCCAGGCCGCCGACGACGGCGCCGCCGCGGTCGGCCCAGGCGGCGGCCAGGGCGGTCGGCCAGGGCTCGTAGAGCACGTCGAAGAGGGTGCCGGGACGGTCGGGGACGGCGGCGGCGAGCGGATCGGTGCTGCCGGCCGGGGTGGTGGCGATGACCAGCGGCGCCTCGAAGGCCGCGGCGGCGTCGTCCCAGGGGGCGGTGCGGACCTCGACGCCGAGCCGCTCGCCCCAGCCGCGCATCTCGTCGGCCCGGGCCGCGCTGCGCACGTACGCGGTGACCTCGCCGGTACAGATCCGGGCGAGCGCGGCCAGCGCCGAGGAAGCGGTGGCGCCGGCGCCCAGGACGGCGGCGCGCTCGACCCGTTCGACGCCGCGCTCGCGCAGCGCGGCGAGCAGACCGGGGATGTCGGTGTTGTCGCCGCGGCGGCGCCCGTCGGGGGTGAACACGACGGTGTTGACCGCCTCGACCGAGGCCGCGGTGGGGCTGATCTCGTCCAGCAGCGGGATCACCGCGCGCTTGAGCGGCATGGTCAGCGACAGGCCGGCCCACTCGGGGCCGAGCTGCTCCAGGAATCCGGGGAGCGCGGCCTCGTCGACCTCGTGGCGGCCGTACTCCCAGCCGGTGAGCCCGAGTTCGTCATAGGCGGCGCGGTGCAGGACCGGCGAGAGGGAGTGCGCGATGGGCGATCCGAGGACCGCCGCCTTCTTGTTGTCGGACCTGTGGGACACGGCCTGGCCTTCAGCTTCCGTTCTTCTTCTGCGCCTGTTGCTGCTGGAATTGCCGGTAGAGCTTGTTGAATTCGGTGAGATTCGTGGTGAAGTCCGTCTTCTTGCCGTCCAACGAGAGGAAGAAGAGCCACTTCTCGGAGTCGTCCGGATTGATCGTCGCCCGCAACGCCTCCGCACCGGGGTTGCCGATCGGTCCGGGCGGCAACCCCTTGTAGAAGTAGGTGTTGTAGGGGTCGTTGTAGCCCCGGATCTCCTTGAGCGGAATGTCGATCTTGCTCTGTTTCTTGAGGTAGTTGAACGTCGAGTCGAATTCCAGCTTCTGGTTCGTGGCCGTGTTGGTCGGGGCCAGCCGGTTGTAGACGACCGCCGCCATCTTCCGGAAGTCGTCGTGCGTCATGCCCTCGGCCTGGGTGAGGCTCGCGACGGTGAGGAGTTGGAGCGGGGAATCCAGATGGAATTTCTTGGCGTTCGTTTCGAGATCGTACTTCTGGTATTCCTGGGTGGCCCGCGAGACCATCTCCCGGAGCACGTCCTCGGGTTTGGCGTGCTCGCCGACGCTGTAGGTCGACGGGTAGAGGAAGCCCTCCAGCGGGTCCTTGATCTTCGGGGAGTCGTCGGCCCAGGACGGCAGTCCGAGGTTCTTGCTCTGGGTCTTGGCGACTTCCTTCGTGGTGCCCGCCTTCAACTTCAGCTTCTGGTCGATGAGTTCGTAGACCCCGTCGGCCCGCAGCCCCTCCCGGACCGTCAGGCCGTTGCGGCTCTTGGGGTCCAGCATGAGTTGGATGGCGGCCGCGGCCGACATCTGCTTGCGCAGGGTGTACGTGCCGGGCTGGAGGCTCCGCGACTGTTTGTTGTCGTCGGCGGCCTCGGTGAACGCGCCGGCGCTCTTGATCACACCGTCCCGGGCGAGGATCGTGCCCATCTGGGAGAGCGGCACGCCGTCCGGGATGGTCACCTGGATGTCGCCGCTGCCCTGACCCTCGTAGTCGGGCGACGGGATGAAGTGGCGCTTGATGAAGTCGTAGCCGAAGTAACCCACGCCACCGACGACGGCGGTCAGGCCCACCACCACGACCAGGCAGGCGGTGCCGCTGCGGCGCTTGTTCTTCTTCTTGTTCCGGCCCCGGCGCTCGCGGCCGGACCGCCGGTCGTCCTCGTCGTCGCGGCCGGCGTCCTCGTCGTCCGGGGCGTCGGCGAAGAACGGATGGTCCCGCTCCGGTGCCCGGCGGCGCTCCGGCTCCTCGGCGTCCGGCACCGCCCGCCAGTCGTCCCCGACGGCGGCGGGGTCCTCGTACGAGGGCCCGGCCTGCGGGTGTTGCGGGCCGGGCCCCTCCGGATGACCGCCCGGTCCCTGCGGCGGCACCTGCTCGTACTGCTCGTGATGCGGGTGCGGATCGGGCACCCCCGGCATCCCGTGCTGCGCGCCGGCCTGTTGGGCCGGCAGCTGCTGGGTCTCCTGGATCCCGTAGCCGTCCGGGGCTCCGTAGGGTTCCTGGCCCGGGTAGTGCTGACCGGTGTGGTGCGGGGCCGGGTAGCCCTGGTCGGGGTGGAGGTACGGGTCGGGCTGCGGGTGCTGCCCGTAGGGGTCGTACGCCGGCCCGCCGCCCTGCGGCTGCGCGCCGTCCCAACCGCCGTGCCCCGTCGGGTACTGCTGCTGCGGGTACTGCTGGTGCTGGGCGTGCTGGGGGTACTGCTCCTGGGGATACCCGGTGGGCTGCTGCCCGGCCCACTGAGGCTGCTGCTCCTGGCTTCCGTACGGGCCCCGGTCTCCGTAGAGCGGGTCGTCGGGGTGCCACGGTTCGGAGCCGTAGCCCCGGCCATACTCGGTCATCGATCCCCTAGAGACGAGAGGCGGGGCGTGCCGTCCGGGCAGCGCCTGCGGAACCGATCCGCCTCTGCTTTGCACGCGCGGCCGTTCGAACCGCCGCCACAACCCGCGGAACGTTACCGTACCGCGATCAGATGACCACTTCGACGGGCTCCCCGGGCGGCCGCCCGGAGGTGCGTTCGGTCTCCAGCGCGCTCTGGAGGATGACCACCGCGGCGGCCTGGTCGACCACCGAGCGGCCCTTCTTGCTGCGGACGCCGGAGGCCCGCAAACCGTGGGTCGCGGTGACCGTGGACATCCGCTCGTCTACCAGCCGGACCCCTACGGGGGCGATGTTCCGCGCCAACTCCTGGGCGAACGCCCGGACTTTGGCCGCGGCCGGCCCCTCTCCCCCACTGAGGGAACGGGGCAGGCCGACCACGACCTCCAGCGGTTCGTACTCCTCGACGATCGCCTTCAGCCGCCGGTGCGCGGCCGGGACGTCCCGCCCCGGCACGGTCTCGACGGGGGTGGCGAGGACCCCGTCGGGGTCGCACGAGGCGACCCCGATCCGGGCGTCCCCGACATCCACGGCGAGGCGGCGACCGCGTCGCATCTCACTCACGACCGTCAGGCCGCCTCGGCCACGAGGTGCTCGACGGCGCCGATGGCCTCGGGCACCGCGGCGGCGTTCTGGCCACCGCCCTGGGCGACGTCCGGCTTGCCGCCGCCGCCACCGCCGAGCGTCTTGGCTGCCGTGCGGACCAGGTCGCCGGCCTTGATGCCGCGCTCGCGGGCGGCCTCGTTGGTGGCGATGACGGTCAGCGGGCGGCCGTTCGCGACGGTGAACAGGGCCACCACGACGGCGCGGTCGCCCTGGATCCGGCCGCGCACGTCGAGGACCAGCTTGCGCAGGTCGTCGGCGGAGGTGCCGTCCTGGACCTGGGCGGCGACCAGGGCCACCCCGCGGACGTCCTTGGCGTCCTTGGCCAGCCCGGCCGCGGCCTGGAGCACCTTCTCCGCGCGGAACCTCTCGATCTCCTTCTCGGCGTCCTTCAGCTTGGCCAGGACACCGGAGATCTTCTCCGGCAGCTCCTCCGGGCGCCCCTTGACCAGCTCGGTGAGCTGCGAGACGACGGTGTGCTCGCGGGCCAGGAAGTTGTAGGCGTCCACGCCGACCAGGGCCTCGACGCGGCGCACGCCGGAGCCGATGGAGGACTCGCCGAGCAGCTTCACCAGGCCCAGCTGGGCGGTGTTGTGGACGTGCGTGCCGCCGCACAGTTCCTTGGAGAAGTCGCCGATGGTGACCACGCGGACCCGCTCGCCGTACTTCTCGCCGAACTCGGCGATGGCGCCCTGCTTCTTGGCCTCGTCCATGCTCATGACCTCGGCGTGCACGTCGAGTTCGCGGGAGAGCACGTCGTTGATCTTCTGCTCGACGTCGGTGAGGACCGAGCCGGGCACCGCGGTCGGCGAGCCGAAGTCGAAGCGGAAGCGGCCCGGGGAGTTCTCCGAACCGGCCTGCGCGGCCGTCGGGCCCAGCGCGTCGCGCAGCGCCTGGTGGGTGAGGTGGGTGGCGCTGTGCGCGCGGGCGATGGCCCGGCGGCGCTTGATGTCGATGCTGGTGTACGCGGCGGAGCCGAGCACCACCTCGCCGACCTGCACCACGCCCTTGTGCACGATGACGCCGGGGACCGGCTGCTGGACGTCGCGCACCTCGACGACGGCGCCGTTGTCCAGCTTGATCCGGCCGGTGTCGGCGAGCTGGCCGCCGCCCTCGGCGTAGAACGGCGTGCGGTCCAGCACGACCTCGACCTCGTCGCCCTCGTGGGCGGCGGGGGCGGAGACGCCGTTGACCACCAGGCCGGCCACGGTGGCCTCGCCCTCGGTGTCGGTGTAGCCGGTGAAGACCGAGGAGCCGGACTTGTCGGCGATCTCGCGGTAGGCCGACATGTCGGCGTGGCCATGCTTCTTGGCCTGGGCGTCGGCCTTGGCGCGCTCCCGCTGCTCCTTCATCAGCCGGCGGAAGCCGTCCTCGTCCACCGACAGGCCCTGCTCGGCGGCCATTTCGAGGGTGAGGTCGATCGGGAAGCCCCAGGTGTCGTGGAGCAGGAACGCCTTGTCGCCGGGGAGCACCGTGCCGCCCGCGGCCTTGGTCTCGGTGACGGCGCCGTCGAGGATGTTGGTGCCGGCCTTGAGGGTCTTGAGGAAGGCGGCCTCCTCGGCGAGGGCGACCGTCTCGATCCGCTTGCGGTCCGCCAGCAGCTCCGGGTACTGCTGACCCATCGTCTTGATGACGACGTCGAGCAGCTCGGCGACGACCGGGCCGGTGGCGCCCAGCAGCCGCATGTTGCGGATGGCGCGGCGCATGATGCGGCGCAGGACGTAGCCGCGGCCCTCGTTGCCGGGGGTGACGCCGTCGCCGATGAGCATGGTGGAGGTACGCATGTGGTCGGCGACCACGCGCAGCGAGACGTCGGAGTCGTCGGCGGTGCCGTAGCGGACGCCGGTGAGCTCGCCGGCCTTGTCGATCACGACCCGCAGGGTGTCGGTCTCGTACATGTTGCGGACGCCCTGGAGGATCATCGCCAGGCGTTCCAGGCCGAGGCCGGTGTCGATGTTCTTGCTCGGCAGCTCGCCGAGGATCTCGAAGTCCTCCTTGCCGAGGCCCGCGCCGCGCTCGTACTGCATGAAGACCAGGTTCCAGATCTCCACGTAGCGCTCGTCGTTGACGGCCGGGCCGCCCTCCACGCCGAACTCGGGGCCGCGGTCGTAGTTGATCTCCGAGCACGGGCCGCAGGGGCCCGGGACGCCCATGGACCAGTAGTTCTCCTTCTTGCCCAGGCGCTGGATGCGCTCCTTGGGCACGCCGACGACCTCGTGCCAGATGCGCTCGGCCTCGTCGTCCTCCAAGTAGACGGTGATCCAGAGCTTTTCCGGCTCCAGGCCGTAGCCGCCCTCCGCCACGGGGGTCGTCAGCAACTCCCAGGCGTACTTGATGGCGCCTTCCTTGAAGTAGTCGCCGAAGGAGAAGTTGCCGCACATCTGGAAGAACGTGCCGTGCCGGGTGGTCTTGCCGACCTCTTCGATGTCCGGCGTGCGCACGCACTTCTGCACGCTGGTGGCGGTCTTGAAGGGCGCCTTGACCTCGCCGAGGAAGTACGGCTTGAAGGGGACCATGCCCGCGGGGACCAGCAACAGCGTCGGGTCGTCCGCGATGAGCGACGCCGACGGCACGACGGTGTGCCCGCGCTCCTCGAAGAAGCGCAGCCAGCGGCGGCGGATTTCAGCCGACTCCATCAGTGGTCCTCATTTCCGGTCGGTCCGGTCAGTCCGGGGGTTCTCGTGGTTCGGTACGACGTGTCCAGCACCGCGCGGCGCGGTGCGGGCAGCTCGCGCACCTCGGCGGGCTCGGCCAGCCCGAGGGCGTCGTGCAGTTGCTCTTCACGGTCCGCCATTCCGGCGCGCACGTCCAATGCAAATTGGCGCAGCCGGTGTCCGGTCTCGACGGCCTTGTCCGCGGCCTGCGCGGCGAGGCTGTCGGGCTGCAACTTGCGCAGCTTTCGGTGGACCTTGTTGGTGGCCCACACCCCGGCGGCGGCGCCGGTGGTGAACCAGAATGCGCGGCGGAACATCGCGGTGATCAGTCCTTGGAGCGACGGGAGCGGCGCCCGCCGCGGCGGGCGCCGGGCAGGCTGCGGCCGACGACGACGGTGCGGTCCGGCTCGGGCTGGCCCTTCTTGCCGATCGCGCGTCGCACGCCGTAGCCGAACGCGGCGACCTTGACCAGCGGTCCGCCGAAGGCGGAGGAGACGGTCGAGGAGAGCGCCGAGGCGTTGGCGGTGACCTCTTGGACGTCGGCGGCGATGGCGTCGACGCGGGCGAGTTGGGTGTGCGCGGAGCGGACGGTCGCGGACGCGTCGGCGAGCAGCGGAACGGCCTGCTCGGACACCTCGGTCACCATCTTGGTGGTCGCCTTGAGGGTCCCTGCGAGCCTCACCAGCACGAGGGCGAGGAACGACACGAGGATCGCCCAGAAGACGGCCACGAGGATCCCGGCCACCTCTCCACCGGACACGCTGGCACCACTCTCCGACTGGTCTGGATTCGTCTGCTCGAACGGCAACCTTGACCTTATCGCGCCGCGACTGTCCGCCCGTACCGCGCTCCCGGTCCGAACCGGGGTACCGGAAGGGGTGATTGTACGTTCCGTATCACCACGAGTACGCTCCGTTGGCCATGCGACGCCTCACGCGCTCCGGTGCCCCGTCCCGCCGCTCGCCCGCGCGCGGGCGGGCCCGCGGCAATCTGCCCGCCGAGCTGAATCGCTTCGTCGGTCGGGCGGACGAACTCGCCGCCCTCGACCGGCATCTGTCCGCCGCCCGCCTCGTCACCCTCGTCGGCCTCGGCGGCGTGGGGAAGTCCCGGCTGGCCCGCCACGGCGGAGCGATCTTGCAGGATCGCTTCTGCGACGGGGTGTGGCTGGTCGAGCTGTCCGCCCTGCGCGAAGCGCACCTCCTGGACCACGCGGTCGCCGAGGCGTTGGCGCTCGCCGACCACTCCGGCCGGCCGGTGCGCACCGCGCTCGCCGACCACGTCGCCGACCGCGAACTCCTGCTGATCCTCGACGGCTACGAGCACCTGATCGACGACTGCGCCGAGCTCGCCGCCGAGTTGCTGCGGCGCGCGCCCGGACTGCGGGTACTGGCCGCCGGCCGCCGCCCGCTGGGCCTGCCCGGCGAACAGGCGCTGCCGGTGGCCCCGATGGTCGACGCCGACGCCGCCGCCCTGTTCGCCGACCGCGCCGCCGCCGTGCTCCCCGGTTTCGCCCTCGACGACGGCAACGAACCGGCCGTCGCCGAGCTCTGCCGCCGCCTGGACGGCATCCCGTTGGCCCTGGAACTGGCCGCCGGCCGGCTCCGCGCGCTCTCCCTGGAGCAGGTGCTGGACCGGCTCGACGACCGCTTCCGGCTGCTGACCGGCACCGTCCGCGGGGCCCCCGAGCGGCATCGGACGCTGCGCACCGCGATCGGTTGGAGCCACGAGCTGTGCACCCCGCAGGAGCGGCTGTTGTGGGCACGACTGTCGGTCTTCGCCGGGCAGTTCGACCTGGAGGCGGCCGAGTACGTCGGCTCGGGCCCGGAGCTGCCGGTCGAGGAACTCCTCGATGTCGTCGAGGAGTTGGTCACCCAGTCGATCCTCGTACGGGAGGAGACCGCGGCCGGGGTGCGCTACCGGATGCTGGACACCGTACGGGCCTACGGGGCGGGCTGGTTGGCGGCGACCGGGGACGGCGAGCGGCTGCGGCGCCGGCACCGCGACTGGTACCTCGGGCTCGCGACCTGGTGCGAGCTGGACTGGTTCAGCCCCCGGCAGGCCGAGATCGCCGCCCGGATCGACGTCGAACTGCCCAATCTACGGGTCGCGTTGGAGCACAGCCTGGAGAGCGCCCAGGAGACCCACCTCGGTCAGTACCTGGCCGGCACCCTGTGGTTCTACTGGGTCGGCTGCGGGCGCCTGGCCGAGGGCCGGCACTGGCTCGACCGCGCGCTGGAACTGGACAGCGGCCACGACGAGGCCCGGTTGAAGGCGCTGTGCGTGGCCGGCTACGTGGCGGTGCTCCAGGGCGACACGGTGGGGGCGTTGGGGATGCTCCAGGAGTGCCGTGAGGAGGCCGACCGGACCGACAACCCCACGGCCGCCGCGTACGCGCTGCACCGCACCGGCTGCCTGGCGCTGGTCTGCGACGACCTGCCGCGCGCGGAGACGCTGCTGCGCGGGGCGCTGCGCAGCTACCGCGAGATCGGCGAGCTCAACAGCAATGTGCTGATGGGACAGGTGGAGCTGGCGATGGCGGTGGCGTTCCGGGGCGAGCTGGACGACGCGGTGCGGCTCTGCGAGGACGTGCGGGAGATCTGCGGGGACCACGGGGAGCGCTGGACGCTGGCGTACGCGCTGTTCGTGCTGGGGTTCGCGGCGTGGTCGCGCGGGGAGGGCGGGCGGGCCCGGGCCCTGCTGGAGGAGGCGTTGGCGATCGACCATTCCTTCCACGACCTGCTGGGCGCGGTGTTGGCGATCGAGCTGCTGGCCCTGGTGACGCTGGGCGAGGGCGAGGTGGAGGAGGCGGCGGTGCTCCAGGGCGCCGCGGGACGGATCTGGCCGTCGGTGGGGCTGCCGCTGTTCGGCTCCCGCCACTTCAACCAGCCGCACGCGCTGTGCGAGCGGCAGGCCCGGGAGCGGCTGGGGGCGGAGCGCTACGAGCGCTGCCTGCGGGCCGGCGGGCGGCTGGACCTGGACGCGGCGGTGGCGCGCATCCTGCGGCCCACGCAGGAGCTGCCCGGTCCGCGCAGCGTGCTGCGCTTCTCCGTGCCTGCCGAGCACCGGCCCGCCGCCTCCCCGTCCGCGAGCGGTGGGGAGCCGGCGGGCTGAGCGGTGCGCCTGCTTAAGTGCTTAGCGGGCGTAGTACTCGACGACGAGCTGCTCGTCGCAGATCACCGGGATCTCCTTGCGGTTGGGGTCCCGGTCCAGGCGGAACGCCAGCGCCTGGAGGTTGACCTCCAGGTAGCGCGGGGTCTCGCCGTCGGGGGCGTAGCCACCCTCGCGGGCCACCTGGAAGGGGTGCTTCTCGCGGCTGCGCTCGCGGACCATCACGACGTCGCCGGGGCGGACGCGGAAGGACGGCTTGTCCACCTTGCGGTCGTTGACCGAGATGTGGCCGTGGACCACCATCTGGCGGGCCTGGTAGATGGTCCGGGCCAGGCCCGAACGCAGGACGAGCGCGTCCAGGCGGCGCTCAAGCTCGACGATCAGGGCCTCGCCCGTCTTGCCTTCGACCTTCCGAGCGCGGTCGTAGGCACGGACCATCTGGCGCTCGCTGATGTCGTACTGAGCGCGCAGACGCTGCTTCTCCAGCAGTCGGACCTTGTAGTCACTGCTCTGCTTGCGGCCACGGCCGTGCTCGCCGGGCGGGTAGGGACGGGCCTCGAAGTACTTGACGGCCTTGGGCGTCAGCGCGATGCCGAGCGCACGGGACTTCTTGACCTTGGGACGCGACTGGTTCACGTGGAACGTTCCTCCATGTAAGTTAGGTGAGGCTTACCTTAGCGCGAGGAGAACGCATGTTTCGACCTGGGATCCCCCTGACCGGCGCGGATCGCACCGGGGCGGGTCAGCCGCGTCCCGTGGAAGACGCCCAGCGGCCCTCGGCGGCTGAGCGCGTACGAACTCTCGTCGAGTCCCATGGTATGGCGTCGCTGGACATCCCCGGAGTCGAGGATCCCGACGACAGCGGCCTCTCCGCTCCCGTCTGCCGGACCGTGACATCCGAGGGAGACGTGCTGTTGCTGGTTCCCGGGGACTCCGTCGCCGCCAGGTCCGCCGCACACGCCCAGGACGACGACCTCCCCGCCGTGATGGAGATCACGGATGTGGCACCGGTCTCGGTGCCCCACCGCATCCGCGGCCGCGCCTGGGTCGCCGGCTGGCTCACCCCCGTGCGCAACGAGCAGCGCGCCCGGGCCGCGATGCTGCTCGCCGAACGCCACCCGGTCGGCGAACTCCTGGGCATCGGCGAGGCGTTGGCCCCCGACCCGACCCCCGGCCAGTACGGCCGCCCCGCCTGGATGCTGCTGCGCCTGGAGGTGGGCGAGGGCGCCGTGGACGACCTGTGGGGCGCGGAGCCCTTCGAGCCCGAGGAGTTCGCCGCCGCGGCGCCCGACCCGCTGGTCGCGCACGAGGCGGAGCTGCTCCAGCACCTGCACGCCGCCCACGGAGAGCAGGTGCGCGGGCTGTGCTCGCTGCTCGGCGAGCGCGGCGAGATCTGCGGGCTGCGGGACCACGCCGTCCCGGTCGGCCTGGACCGCTTCGGACTGCGGGTGCGCTTCAGCGACGGCGACCGGCGGACCTTCGACGCCCGCTTCGACTTCCCCGAGCCGGTGCGGGACGTCGCCGAGCTGCGCCGGGCGATGCACGCGCTCTTCGAGGCCGCGGCGGACTGAACGCCGCCACGGCCATCCGGCCGCCGGGTCAGTCGCCGTTCTCGCCGCGCAGTCGGGCCCTGACCCGCTCGGCGACATCGGCGTAGCGCGCCTCGGCGCCGTGCCGGGTGGGGGCGTAGTAGCGCGTGCCGTGTACTTCGTCCGGGGCGTACTGCTGGGCCGCGATGCCGCCCGGCAGGTCGTGCGGGTACTGGTAGCCCCGGCCGTGGCCCAGCTTCTGGGCGCCCTGGTAGTGGCTGTCGCGCAGGTGCGCGGGCACCGGCCCGGCCTTGCCGGCCCGGACGTCCGCCAGCGCGGCGTCCACCGCCAGATACGCGGCGTTGGACTTCGGCGCCAGGGCGAGCGCGATGGTGGCCTGGCTCAGCGTGATCCGGGCCTCGGGGAAACCGATCAGCGCCACCGCCTGGGCCGCGGCCACCGCGGTCTGCAACGCCGTCGGGTCGGCCAACCCGATGTCCTCGCTGGCCGAGATCATCAGCCGGCGGGCGATGAACCGCGGGTCCTCCCCGGCCTCGATCATCCGCGCCAGATAGTGCAGCGCGGCGTCCACGTCGGAGCCGCGGATCGACTTGATCAGCGCGCTGGCGACGTCGTAGTGCTGATCGCCGGCCCGGTCGTACTTCACCGCCGCGCGGTCGACCGACTCCTCCAACGTCCGCAGGGTGATCTCCGACTCCCCCTTGGCCAGCGCCGATCCGGCGCCCGCCTCCAGGGCCGTCAGCGCCCGCCGGGCGTCGCCGCCCGCGATCCGCAGCAGATGCGCCTCGGTGTCCTCGGGGAGGGTGACCGCCCCGCCCAGGCCGCGCTCGTCGGTGAGCGCCCGGCGCAGCAGGCCGCGCAGGTCGTCGTCGGTGAGCGGTTCGAGGGTCAGCAGCAGGGAGCGGGAGAGCAGCGGGGAGATCACCGAGAAGTACGGGTTCTCGGTCGTGGCGGCGATCAGGGTCACCCAGCGGTTCTCCACCGCGGGCAGCAGGGAGTCCTGTTGGGCCTTGCTGAAGCGGTGGATCTCGTCCAGGAAGAGGACGGTCTCCTTGCCGTAGCCGCCCGAGGCGCGGCGGGCGCCGTCGATGACCGCCCGGACCTCCTTAACCCCGGCCGTGATCGCGGAGAGCTCCACGAAGCGCTTGTTCGTCGCCTGGCTGACGACGTACGCCAGGGTGGTCTTCCCGATGCCCGGCGGCCCCCACAGGAAGACCGAGGACGGCCCCGCCGGCCCCCCGGCCCCCTCCCCCACCAACCGCCGCAACGGCGATCCCGGCTTGAGCAGGTGCTGCTGGCCCACGACTTCGTCGAGGGTGCGCGGGCGCATGCGCACGGCGAGCGGGGACCCCGCGGGGTCCTTCTCCTGACGGTCTTCTGCGGCGGCGGTGAACAGGTCGGGCTCCACGTCTACGGAGCCTATGCCACCCCACTGACAACGCCCCGGCCGCCGGGGTACGGCGGCCGGGGCGAGGGGCTTTTCCGGACGGCTCCGGGACGGCTCCCAAGGGCCGGTCAGAGCAGGCTGCTCCAGTACGACCACCAACGGGTCAGGATCAGCAGCGCGATCACGCCGTACCAGAGCACCGGGACCACCCAGTGGAACTCCACCACCGCGTCCCGCAGCCCCCGCGGCGCCGGCAGGATGCCGTGCTTGATGTTGTGCACGGTGGTGTACCAGAACATCGCGATGGTGACGCACCAGGTCAGCGTGCACCACAGGCACAGCGCGTTGATCGAGTACAGCGACTGGGACATCAGCCACATGCAGAAAACCGACGCCAGCAGCGTGCCCGCGTTGAGGCCGAGCCAGTACCAGCGGCGGAAGCGGGCGCCGGCCAGCAGCGCCATCCCGATCGCGATGACGACGCCGAAGCCGACCAGGCCGGCGAACGGGTTCGGGAAGCCGAAGACCTCCGCCTGCTTGCTCTGCATGACGCTGCCGCAGGAGATGATCGGGTTGAAGCTGCAGGCGGGCTTGAAGTTCGGGTCCTTCAGCAGCTCCAGCTTGTCCAGGCTGATGATCCAGGCGGCCAGCAGACCCAGCGCGCCGGTGACCACCAGGAGCACGGCCAAGCCGCGACCCGAGCCGGTGGTCCCCGCCGCGCCCGCGCGGTCGTCGTCGGTGGACACGTCGTCAAGCGCTGTCGTCGTCATATGGCCGTTTCCGTCGGTCCCGTGGGGAGAGGAGCGTCGGCCGGCGGACCCGGCCGCGTCCTTCATTGTGCCGCACCTCCCTGTGAGACCAGGGTGCCGAGCGCGGATCCGGGGTTGATTCCGCGGGCCCGACATTGACGCGGGGCCCGGACGGCGCGCTGCCGTCCGGGCCCCGGGTGCGTAGCGGTGCGGGTCAGCCGAGCGCCCGGCGGACCTCCTCGACCACCGCGTCCAGCGCGACGGGGGTCTGCTCGCCGCTGGCCAGATCCTTGAGCTGGACCAGGCCCTCGGCCAGGTCCCGCTCGCCGGCCACCAACGCCAGCCGCGCACCGGAGCGGTTGGCGGACTTCATGGCGTTCTTCAGGCCCTTGCCGCCGTATGCGAAGTCGGTGGCGACGCCAGCCTGGCGCAGCTCGGTGACCTTGCCGAACAGCACCCGACGGGCCTCCTCGCCGAGCGGCACGGCGTAGACGGAGGTGGCGGCCGGGATGTCGAGGGTGACGCCCTCGGCCTCCAGGGCCAGCACCGTGCGGTCGACGCCCAGCGCCCAGCCGACGGACGGCAGCTCGGGGCCGCCGATCATCTCGGAGAGGCCGTCGTAGCGGCCGCCGCCGCCCACCGCGGACTGCGAGCCCAGACCGTCGTGGACGAACTCGAAGGTGGTGCGGGTGTAGTAGTCCAGGCCACGGACCAGCTTCGGGTCGTCCTCGAAGGTCACGCCCGCCGCGGTCAGCAGCTCGCGCACCTGCTCGTGGTACGTCTTGCACGCCTCGCAGAGGTAGTCGCGCAGCATCGGCGCACCGATCAACTGCTCCTGGACCGCCTCGCGCTTGTCGTCCAGGACCCGCAGCGGGTTGATCTCGATCCGGCGGCGGGTGTCCTCGTCCAACTCCAGCCCGCGCAGGAAGTCCTGGAGCGCGGCGCGGTAGACGGGACGGCACTCCTTGTCGCCCAGCGAGTTCAGCAGGATCCGGAAGTCGCGCAGGCCCAGCGAGCGGTACGCCTGGTGCGCCAGGATGATCAACTCGGCGTCCAGCGCCGGGTCCTCGGCGCCGATCGCCTCGGCACCGACCTGCGAGAAGTGCCGGTAACGGCCCTTCTGCGGGCGCTCGTAGCGGTAGTACGAGCCGGAGTACCAGAGCTTGACGGGGAGGTTGCCGCCCTTGTGGAGGTTGGCCTCCAGCGCGGCGCGCAGCACGGACGCGGTGCCCTCGGGGCGCAGCGCCAGCTTGTCGCCGCCCTTGGTCTCGAAGGCGTACATCTCCTTGGTGACGATGTCGGTGGACTCACCGACACCTCGGGCGAACAGCTCGACGTTCTCGAAGCCGGGCGTCTCGATGTAGCCGTAGCCGGAGTTCCTCAGCGGTGCGGCGATCGCCTCGCGCACCGCGAGGTACGTCGCGGAGTTCGGCGGGATCAGGTCGTAGGTGCCCTTGGGTGCCTGAAAGGTGCTCACGGAAGGTTCTCGTCACATTCCTCGTCGCGGAGCGGCGGTCTGGGTGCCGTCTCCGAGGCCGGCGGCCACCTGCCGGAGGAAGGGGTTGGTGGCGCGCTCGTGGCCGATGGTGGTCTGGGGGCCGTGGCCGGAGAGGACCACGGTCGAGTCGTCCAGCGGGAGGCATACGCGCTCCAGCGACCGGAGGATCTCGGCGTGGTCGCCGCCCGGCAGGTCGGTGCGTCCGATGGAGCCGGCGAACAGCAGGTCGCCCGAGAAGAACACCGGCGGAACGTCCGCCTGTTCGGGCAGCCGGAAGGTCACCGACCCCTTGGTATGGCCCGGTGCGTGCGCGACCGAGAACTCCATCCCGGCCAGTTCCAGGGCGCTGCCATCGGCCAGCTCCTTGACGTCGTCCGGCTCGCCCACGGTCAGCTCGCCCATGAGCTGCTGACCGATGGAGCGGCCCAGGGCCTTCTCCGGGTCGCTCATCATGTAGCGGTCCTCGGGGTGGATCCAGGCGGGGACGTCGTGCGCACCGCACACCGGGACGACCGACGCGACATGGTCGAGGTGGCCGTGGGTGAGGATGACCGCGACGGGCTTGAGCCGATGCTTCCTGAGCGCGTCCTCAACGCCGGGGGCCGCCTGGTGGCCCGGGTCGATGATCACGCACTCCTCGCCGGCGGCGGGGGCGACCAAGTAGCAGTTGGTCCCCCAGGCCCCGGCGGGGAACCCGGCAATCAGCACGTTCGTCCTTAAAGATCGGCGGGGGGCGGGCCTGCGGGGCCGCGCCCGGAACATCTCGGCAGCTCCAGAGCCTACCGGCGCGACTCCCGCCAGGGCGAACCCGTATACGGTACGGCCACGGCCAGCACCCATCGGACAGGCCCGCAGGGCAACCATCGACGCGTAAGGCAAAGGAGACGACCGGTGGCCAGCAAGGACCAGCGGCGGCGCCAGCTCGCCCGGCAGAAGTACGAGCGCCAGCAGCAGCGACGGACCGACGGCGCGCGTCGGGCCAAGCGGCGCAACGTGGTCATCGCCGGCGTCGTGGCCGTCGCGCTGGCCGCCGGCGTCACCGCGTACGCCTCCGCCTCGCTGATCGGCGGCGACCGCAAGGACACCTCCGACGAGGCCGCCGCCAGCCCCTCCCCGACCGCCGCCGACCCGTGCGCCCGGCCCGCCAAGGGCAGCCCGTCGACGAAGACCTGGCCGAAGGAGCCGGCGATGACGGTCGACACCTCGGCGTCCTACACCGCGGAGTTGACCACCACCTGCGGGCGGATCACCTTCACCATGGACGCCGGCAAGACCCCGCACACCGTCAACTCCTTCGCCTTCCTGGCCGGCCAGGGCTACTTCGACCACAGCCGCTGCCACCGCCTCGTCGACTCGGGGATCTACGTCCTGCAGTGCGGCGACCCGAAGGGCACCGGCCAGGGCACCCCCGGCTACACGCTCCCCGACGAGAACCTCAAGGACCCCCGGATCAAGGGCAACGTGTATCCGGCGGGCACGGTCGCGATGGCCAACCGCTACAACGGCCAGGACCCCAAGACCCGTAATTCCGGGGGCAGTCAGTTCTTCCTCGTCTACAAGGACAGCCAACTGCCCCCGAACTACACGCCGTTCGGCCGGATCACCGGCGGGATGGACGTGCTGAAGAAGATCGCCACGGCCGGTTCGCACCCCGATCCGGCCACCGGCAACACCGCTCCCAACGCCACGGTCGTCATCAACGGGGCATCGGTCAGGAAATCCTGACCGGCGCGGGGGCCGGCGCGGGGCGGGTGCCGTCCGTCCCCATCTGGAATTTCGGTCGTGCTGGATGCGGACAGCCGACCGCCGGTCGCCTAGATTGGCGTTGTGTAGGGTGCCTGCTCCGACGGCCTGCACCCTCACCTCAAAGTCACCGCAATTCAGCCCGTCGGACCGGTCGGGGCGCTGCCCCGCCGGACAGAAACTGTGGACGATGCCGGGGGGCCACAGCCCCCGTCGGCATCATGTGGAGGAGGCGCTGTGAGCAGCGACCCATGGGGCCGCGTCGATGAGACGGGGACCGTGTACGTGCGTACCGCCGACGGCGAGCAGGTCGTCGGATCGTGGCAGGCGGGCACTCCAGAGGAGGCCCTGGCCTACTTCGAGCGCAAGTATGAGGGCCTGGTCGTCGAAATCGGCCTCCTGGAGCGGCGGGTCAAGACCACCGACCTCTCAGCGAAGGACGCCCAGGCGGCCATCGACCACCTGCGCCAGCAGGTCGACGAGCACCACGCGGTGGGCGACTTGGACGCGCTGAGGAAGCGGCTGGACGGGCTGGTCAGCACGGTCGAGTCGCGGCGCGAGGAGCGTCGGGCGGCGAAGGCCCGGCAGACCGACGAGGCGCGGCAGGCCAAGGAGAAGCTGGTCGCCGAGGCCGAGGAGCTGGCGGCCAGCGAGCAGTGGCGGGCCGCCGGCGAGCGGCTGCGGGCGCTGGTGGACACCTGGAAGGGCCTGCCCCGGCTGGACCGCAAGACCGACGACGAGCTGTGGCACCGCTTCTCGCACGCCCGGTCGGCGTTCTCCAAGCGGCGCAAGGCGCACTTCGCCTCGTTGGACGCGCAGCGCGAGGAGGCCCGCAAGGCCAAGGAGAAGCTGGTCGCCGAGGCCGAGGCGCTCTCCGGCTCCACGGACTGGGGCGCCACCGCGGCCCGTTACCGCGAGCTGATGCAGGACTGGAAGGCCGCCGGCCGCGCCCAGCGCGAGCACGAGGACGACCTGTGGAACCGCTTCCGCGGCGCCCAGGACATCTTCTTCCAGGCCCGCAGCGAGGTCTTCGCGGAGCGCGACGCCGAGCAGCGGGAGAACCTGACCCGCAAGGAGGAGCTGGTCGTCGAGGCGGAGAAGCTGCTCCCGGTCACCGACCTGAAGGCGGCCAGGGCCGCGTTCCGGGCGATCAACGAGCGGTGGGAGGCCATCGGCCACGTGCCGCGGGACGCCCGACCCAAGATCGAGGGCCGGATGCACACCGTCGAGCGGGCCATCCAGGACGCCGAGGAGACCGAGTGGCGGCGGACCAACCCCGAGGCGCGGGCGCGCGCCGCGGGGCTGACCGGCCAGCTCCAGGACGCCGTCGACAAGCTCCAGAAGCAGATCGACACGGCCCGGGCCGCCGGCAACACCGCCAAGGCGGACAAGCTCGGCCGCGAGCTGGAGGGCCGCAAGGCCCTGCTGGACCAGGCCCTGAAGGGACTTGAGGAGTTCGGCGGCTGACGCGCGCCTTTTTGCGCCTAAACCGGCGCCGCTCTCGCGGAGGTGGTTGACCGCCGTGGGGGTTCCTCAAGGAGTGGCTGAGGTGCTGTGTGGAACGGCCCGCCGGGGTTTCCCGGCGGGCCGTTCCCCTGTGCGTGCGCGCTCAGGGCCGGCGCGCCGAGGTCACCCGGTACACGTCGTAGACCCCTTCGACGCCGCGGACGGCCTTCAGGACGTGGCCCAGGTGCTTGGGGTCGCCCATCTCGAAGGTGAAGCGCGAGGTGGCGACCCGGTCGCGGGAGGTCTGCACGGCCGCGGAGAGGATGTTGACGTGCTGGTCGGAGAGGACCCGGGTCACGTCCGACAGCAGCCGGGAGCGGTCCAGCGCCTCCACCTGGATGGCCACGAGGAAGACCGACGACTGGGTCGGCGCCCACTCGACGTCCAGGATCCGCTCGGGCTGCCGGGAGAGCGAGTCCACGTTGACGCAGTCGGCGCGGTGCACCGAGACGCCGCTGCCGCGGGTGACGAACCCGATGATGGGGTCGCCCGGCACCGGCGTACAACAGCGGGCCAGCTTGACCCACACGTCGTCCACGCCCTTGACGACCACGCCCGGGTCCGCGCTCGTCCGGCGCTTGGAGCGGGGCCGGATCGGCGTCGACTCGGCGATGTCCTCGGTGGCCTCGTCCTGCCCGCCGAGCGCCTGCACCAGCTTCTGGACGACGCCCTGCGCGGCGACATGGCCCTCGCCGATGGCGGCGTAGAGCGAGGAGATGTCCGGGTAGCGCATCTCGTGCGCCAGGGTCACCAGGGAGTCGCCGGTCAGGATCCGCTGGATCGGCAGGTTCTGCTTGCGCATCGCGCGGGCGATGGCGTCCTTGCCCTGCTCGATGGCCTCGTCGCGGCGCTCCTTGGAGAACCACGCGCGGATCTTGTTGCGGGCCCGCGGGGACTTCACGAAGCTCAGCCAGTCGCGGGACGGGCCCGCGCCGGCCGCCTTGGAGGTGAAGACCTCCACCAAGTCGCCGTTGTCCAGGGTCGATTCGAGCGGGACGAGGCGCCCGTTGACCCGCGCTCCTATCGTGCGGTGGCCGACCTCGGTGTGCACCGCGTAGGCGAAGTCGACCGGGGTGGCGCCGGCCGGCAGCGCTATCACGTCGCCCTTGGGCGTGAAGACGAAGACCTCGTTGCGGGAGAGGTCGAAGCGCAGCGACTCCAGGAACTCGCCCGGGTCCTCGGTCTCCTTCTGCCAGTCCAGCAACTGCCGTAGCCAGGCCATGTCGTTGACGGTGTCCTGGCCGGCGCCCTTGCCGGTGCCCTTGGGCGCGTCGGTGCGCACCTTGGAGGCGCCGGCGACCGCCTCCTGCTTGTACTTCCAGTGCGCGGCGATGCCGTACTCGGCGCGGCGGTGCATGTCGAAGGTGCGGATCTGGAGCTCAACGGGCTTGCCGTTGGGGCCGATCACCGTCGTGTGCAGCGACTGGTACATGTTGAACTTGGGCATCGCGATGTAGTCCTTGAACCGGCCGGGGACCGGGTTCCACCGCGCGTGGATGGTGCCGAGGGCGGCGTAGCAGTCCCGGACGGTGTCGACGAGGACGCGGATGCCCACCAGGTCGTAGATCTCGGCGAAGTCGCGGCCGCGCACGATCATCTTCTGGTAGACGCTGTAGTAGTGCTTGGGACGGCCGGTGACGGTGGCCTTGATGCGGGCGGCGCGGAGGTCGGCCTGGACCTCGTCGGTCACTATCGCGAGGTACTCGTCCCGCTTGGGCGCGCGCTCGGCGACCAGCCGGACGATCTCGTCGTACATCTTGGGGTAGAGGATCGCGAACGCGAGGTCCTCCAGCTCCCACTTGATGGTGTTCATGCCCAGCCGGTGCGCCAGCGGGGCGTAGATCTCCAGCGTCTCGCGGGCCTTCTTCTCCTGCTTCTCCCGCTTGAGGTAGCGCATGGTGCGCATGTTGTGCAGCCGGTCGGCGAGCTTGATGACCAGCACCCGCGGGTCCTTGGCCATCGCCACGACCATCTTGCGGACCGTCTCGGCCTGCGCCGCCTCGCCGAACTTGACCTTGTCCAGCTTGGTGACGCCGTCGACGAGCAGCGCGACCTGGTCGCCGAAGTCCCGGCGCAGGGTGTCGAGTCCGTACTCGGTGTCCTCGACGGTGTCGTGCAGCAGCCCGGCCATCAGCGTCGCCGGATCCATGCCGAGCTCGGCGAGGATGGTGGTGACCGCGAGCGGGTGGGTGATGTACGGGTCGCCGCTCTTGCGCTTCTGGCCGCGGTGCCAGCGCTCGGCGACCTGGTAGGCGCGCTCGACCTGGCGCAGCGTGGCGGTCTCGATCTTCGGGTCGTTGCTGCGGACGGCCCGCAGCAGCGGCTCCAGGACCGGGTTGTACGGGCTGGAACGCTGGACGCCGAGGCGGGCCAGGCGCGCCCGGACGCGGTTGGGCGAGCCGGAGCGGCCGGCCGGGGCGGCCGGCAGCGGCTTGGCCGTCGCCGGTGGCGAGGCGGGGGCCGGGCGGGAGCGGCCGGCGGGGGCGGCGGGCGCGGCGGTGCCGTCGGCCGGGGTCTGCCGCTCGGGCTTCGACGCGTCGGGGGAAGCCGCGGCCTGCGGCTTCGGCTCGTCCGGCCGCGCGGCGGGGGTCCCCGTCGGACGTGGTCCGGGGGAGAGCGGCTGGGCCTCGTCTGGCAAGGGCACTCCTTGGGCGGGTTCGGACCCCAGGACCTCGAAGCGGCCGGGGTGCCATGGTATCGAGCCCATGGCCACGGCTGCCGCGCGGCCGCGGGTCCGGTACCAGACACAGCAGCGGGGGCACCCGGAATGTTCCGGATGCCCCCGCTTGTCGCCACGGGTGCCGGCCGCTCGGCCGGCGACGGCTCAGACCGTGATCAGGGCCTCCAGCGGAGCGCCCTTCAGGCCCGGCTCCAGCCGCTGCCGCCCGGCCAGGAAACCGAGCTCCAGCAGCACGGCGACGCCCGCCACCTCGGCGCCGGCCCGGCGGATGAGCTGGAGCGAGGCGTCGGCGGTGCCGCCGGTGGCCAGCACGTCGTCGATCACCAGCACCCGGTCACCGGGCGCCAGGGCATCGGCGTGCACCTCGATCTCGGCGGTGCCGTACTCCAGGTCGTACGCCTGGCCCAGCGTCACGCCGGGCAGCTTGCCGGCCTTGCGGACCGGGACGAAGCCGACCTCGGCGGCCACCGCGACCGGCGCCGCGAGGATGAAGCCGCGGGCCTCCAGGCCCACCACCTTGTCGACCCGGAAGCGCTCGCACAGATCGACGAAGGCGCTGGTCAGGGCCCGGAACGCGACGGGGTCGGCGAGCAGCGGGGTGATGTCCTTGAACATCACGCCCGGCTTCGGGTAGTCCGGGACGTCCGCGATCCGGTCCAGCAGCAGCTCGCGCAGCTCGGCGGGGGCGCTCATCGGCGCCGCCCCGAGGGACGACCGCGGCCGCGGTTGCGGGACGCGGGCTGGGAGCGGGGGCCGACCACCGCGGCGCCCTCGTCCTCGTCGGCGCCGTCCTCGGCCACCGCCTCGTCCGACTGCTCCTCCTGGCGGGCCGCCTCCTTGGCGGCGGCCGAGGCACGCTTGGCGGTGACCCGCTTGGCCAGCGCCTTCATCTGCGGCTCGCGGTTCTTCAGGTCGGCGACCAGCGGCGTCGCGATGAAGATCGACGAGTAGGCACCGGCGGCCAGACCCACGAACAGGGCCAGCGAGATGTCATTGAGCATGCCCGCGCCCAGCACACCACCGCCGACGAACAGCAGACCGGCGACCGGGAGCAGCGCCACGACCGTGGTGTTGATCGAGCGCACCAGGGTGCTGTTGATGCTGCGGTTGGCGATCTCGCTGTAGGTGAAGCGGGACTGCTTGGTGAGGTCCTTGGAGGCTTCCTTGAGGCTGTCGAAGACGACGACGGTGTCGTAGAGCGAGTAACCGAGGATCGTCAGCAGGCCGATGACCGTGCCCGGGGTGACCTCGAAGCCGACCAGGGCGTAGACGCCGACCGTGATCGTCAGGTCGTGGATCAGCGCGACCAGCGCGGCGAGCGCCATCCGCCACTCGAAGGCGACGGCGAGGTAGAGCACCACGAGGACCATGAAGATCCCCAGGCCCAGCCACGCCTTGTTGGCGATCTGCTCGCCCCAACTCGGGCCGACCAGCTGGGTGTTGACGTCCTTGACCGGGACGTTGAGGTCCTTGGCGATCTCCTCCTGGACCGGCACCGCCTGCTTGGTGTCCAGACCGCTGATCTGGATGCGCAGGGCGCCGCCGCCGAGCTGCTGCACCACGGCCTGGTGGCCGGGGGCGGCCGACTCGGCGTGGTGCTGGGCCTCGGTGGTGGAGACCGAGGTCTTCGGGGTGGTGAAGACCGCGCCGCCGGAGAACTCGATGCCCATGTTCAGGCCGCGCACCGCCAGGCCGACGATGGCCGTGATGGTGATCAGGATCGAGACGCCGTACCAGATCTTCCGCTTGGAGATGAAGTCGTAGCCGATCTCACCGCGGTAGAGCCGGGCGCCGAGGTTGCCGAGCTTGGACATCTCACGCCTCCTTCGTCTGGGTGGGGGCGGTGCGACGACGGCGCAGCGGCGGCCGGGCACCCAGGCGCTTGGGGTCGAGGCCGGACCACGGGTGCCCCGAGGCGAAGAACTTCCGCCGGGCCAACAGCGTCATCAGGGGCTTGGTGAAGAGGAAGACCACGACCACGTCGAGCAGGGTGGTCAGGCCCAGCGTGAACGCGAAGCCCTGCACCTTGCCGACGGTGACGATGAACAGCACCGCCGCGGCCAGGAACGACACGAAGTCGGAGACCAGGATCGTGCGGCGGGCCCGCGGCCAGCCGCGCTCGACGGCCGGGCGCAGCGAGCGGCCCTCGCGGATCTCGTCCCGGATGCGCTCGAAGTAGACGATGAACGAGTCGGCGGTGATGCCGATGGCGACGATGGCGCCGCAGACCGCCGGGAGGTTCAGCGCGAACCCGATGGTCGGGCCGAGCAGCGTCATGATCGTGTACGTCAGGATCGCCGAGACGCCCAGGCTCGCCAGCGCGACCAGCGCCAGCCCGCGGTAGTAGGCGACCAGGTAGACGATGACCAGCGCGAGGCCGATGGCACCGGCGATCAGACCCGCCTGCAGCTGCTCGCCGCCGAGCGCCGCGGTGACCGTGGTCTCGTCGTCGATCTTGAAGGAGAGCGGCAGGGCGCCGTACGACAGCATGTTGCCGAGGTCCTCGGCGGACTGCTGGGTGAAGCCGCCGGAGATGGTGGCGTTGCCGCCGTTGAGGCGCTCGCTGACCCGCGGGTCGGAGACGACCGAGCCGTCCAGCACGATCGCGAACTGGTTCTGCGGCTGCGCCTTGGCGGCCAGCTTGCCGGTGATGTCCGCGAACTTCTTGCCGCCGTTGGAGGTGAAGTCCATCTGGACGATCCAGCCCTGGCCCTGCTGGCTGTCGAAGACGGCCTTGGCGTCCTTGACGTCGGTGCCCTCGACACCGACCGGGCCGAGCACGTACTTCTGCGAGCCGTCCTGCTTGCAGGCCACGACCGGGTCCGACGGCTTGGTGCCGGCAGCCCGCTCGTTGGCCTGGGCCAGGCTCTCCTTGGTGGAGCAGTCCAGCGCCGCGAACTGCTTCTGCAGCGCGGGCGGAATGTCCGCGCCACCGGGAACGGGCGGCGTCGGCGGGGTGGAGGGCTTGTCCGACGCGGAGGCCGACGGCGGGGCGGACGGCTTCTTCAGCGCATCGGTGACCGCGCGGCCCTGGGTGGTGGAGCTGGCGCTCGGGGACGGCGAGGCGCCCTGCTGGGAGCCCTTGCCGCCGGTGGCCTTCTCACCGCCCTTGCCGCTCTGGGAGGGGCTGGGCTTGGGCTCGGGCGTCTTGGCGCCGGCGGCGGTGGTCAGCACCGGCCGGAAGGCGAGCTGGGCGGTGGTGCCGACCTGCTGGCGGGCCTGCTTCGCGTCCGTCCCCTTGGGGATGTTCACGATGATGTGGCCGGTGCCCTGCGTCTGGACCTCGGCCTCGGACACACCCAGACCGTTGACCCGCCGCTCCATGATGCCGGCGGCGGTGTTCATGTTGGTCTCGTTGATCGCATTGGGTTTGCCCGGCTGGTTCTGCGCGGCCAGCGTGAAGCTGGTGCCGCCCGCCAGGTCGATGCCCAGCCGCGGGGTCAGATGGTTGGAGTAGAACATGCCTCCGACCAGCGCCGCCATCGCGATCAGGACCAGGATCAGGGTGCGCCCTGGATGCCCCTGGCTCGCGGGCGCCCTACGGCCCTTTTTCGGTGCTGCCACCTTGTCGATTCTCCCTGTCCAACCCCTCGGCCTGGGATGTCTGCCGAGCGGCCACGAAGTGTTGTGGGGACGTGCCCCCGCCGGAGCCTAGACCGTCCGGGAACCGCGGTGCGCCTGATCGAGGGGCGTGCCGCGGTCCCACGCTACGGAACGACTACTTCGCGTCGGCGCCGCCGGCCTTCTTGCCGTCCTTGGCGGCCTCGGCCTCGTCGGCGGACTCGTCGGCCTTCTTGGCCTCGGCGTCCTCGGCCTTCTCGGCGGGCTCGGCGTCCTTGTCGGCCTCGGCCTTGCCCAGGTCGATCTTGCCGGCCTCGTCACCCTTGTCGGCGGCCGTCTCGGTGCTGGTCAGCGACGAGACGTCGTCCGGGACGACCGGACGGTCCTCGCCGGCGACCGGGTCGGCGCCGTCCAGAATGCGGTTGTACTCCTCGTCCGCGAGCACCGCGCCGATGGCGTTCTTTGCGTAGATGGCGTGCACGCCGGGGGCGACCTCCAGGAGGACGGTGTCCTCGTGGATCTCCTTGACCGTGGCGTACATGCCGCCGATGGTCCGGACGCCGGTGCCGGGCTGCATCTCGTTGCGCATCTGCTGGGCCGCCTGCTGCTTCTTCTTGGCGGACCGCGTCATCAGGAACATGGCCCCAATGAGGACGATGAAGGGGAGGAGAGTCACGATACTCACGGGACGGAAATCCTTCGCACGACCGCTTCTCCGCGGTCTCATATACAGGGGTGGAAATACCGTCCATACGGACGGCATCGGCGGAGTCTAAGCGAGTCCGCACCACAGGAACAACGCCCAGCATCGCACCGCAGTTCCTGACCGGGCGAGTCCCCGCGCCGTCATGCCTCGAACAGGCCGTGCTGTCCCGTTCCGCCCGCCTGCTGCGGCGGAACCAGCCCGAGGTGGGCCCAGGCCGCCGGGGTGGCGATCCGGCCGCGCGGCGTACGGGCCAGCAGTCCCTCCCGGACCAGGAACGGCTCGGCGACCTCCTCGACCGTCTCCCGCTCCTCCCCCACCGCGACCGCCAGGGTGGACAGCCCGACCGGGCCGCCGCCGAACAGCTTGAGCAGGGCGGTGAGCACGGCCCGGTCGAGCCGGTCCAGCCCCCGGCTGTCGACCTCGTAGACCCCCAGGGCCTGCGCGGCGACCTCGCGGGTGATCACGCCGTCGGCCTTGACCTGGGCGTAGTCGCGCACCCGGCGCAGCAGCCGGTTGGCGATCCGGGGGGTGCCGCGGGAGCGGCCGGCGATCTCGGCGGCGCCGTCGGGCTCTATCTCCACGTCGAGCAGGCTGGCGGAGCGGTGGATGACGCGCTCCAGCTCGGCCGGGGCGTAGAACTCCATGTGGCCGGTGAAGCCGAAGCGGTCGCGCAGCGGCGGCGGCAGCAGACCGGCCCGGGTGGTGGCCCCGACCAGGGTGAACGGCGGGAGCTCCAGGGGGATGGCGGTGGCGCCCGGGCCCTTGCCGACGATCACGTCAACCCGGAAGTCCTCCATCGCCATGTAGAGCATCTCCTCGGCGGGCCGGGACATCCGGTGGATCTCATCGAGGAAGAGGACCTCGCCCTCCTGGAGGGAGGAGAGGATCGCCGCCAGATCGCCGGCGTGCTGGATGGCGGGGCCAGAGGTGATCCGGATCGGGGCGCCCATCTCGGCCGCGATGATCATGGAGAGGGTGGTCTTGCCCAGGCCGGGGGCGCCGGAGAGCAGCACGTGGTCGGCGGTGGCGCCGCGGGCACGGGCCGCCTTCAGCACCAGGTCGAGCTGCTCCCGAACCCGCTCCTGGCCGACGAACTCCGCCAGGTCCTTGGGCCGCAACGCAGCCTCGACGGCGTTCTCCTCGCCGTCGGCGTCGGCCGCCACCAGCCGGTCGGCCGGGTCGCCGGCTGGCTCCTCGGCGGTGGACGGTGCGGTGTCGTCCCAGTTCACTGCGGATTGCCTCGCGGGGTCGGGGCGGTCGGGCCGCCTACGTGGTCGTACGGTCGGGGGCGCGCGGCCGGGGCGGTCATCGGGCGCGGTTGAGACTCTGCAGCGCCGCCTTGAGCAGCTGCGGCACCTGCGGGGTGTCGCCCGCGGCGGCGGCCGCCTCGGCCTGCGGGGCCACCGCGGCGACCGCCTCGTCGGCCTCCTTGGCGGCATAGCCCAGGCCGACCAGCGCGGCCTGGAGCTGATCGCGCCAGCCGGCCGGGCCGGTCGCTGCCCCGGCGACCGGGCGGGCGCCACCGACGGGCGCGCCGAGCCGGTCCTTGAGCTCCAACAGCAGCTTCTGGGCGCCCTTCTTGCCGATGCCCGGCACCGCCGTCAGCGCCTTCTCGTCGCCGGTGGACACCGCGAGCCGCAGCGCGTCCGGGGAGTGCACCGCGAGCATCGCCTGGGCCAGCCGCGGGCCGACGCCACTGGCGGTCTGCAGCAGCTCGAAGGTCCCGCGCTCGTCGTCGTCGGCGAAGCCGTAGAGGGTCAGGGAGTCCTCGCGGACGACGAGGGAGGTGGCCAACTTGGCGCGCTCGCCCAGCCGGAGGCCGGAGAGGGTGTTCGGCGTGCACTGGACGGCCATGCCGATCCCGCCGACCTCGACGACGGCGCTGTCCGGTGCGAGGGCCGCGACCGGGCCGGAGACAAAGGCGATCATCGGGTGCCCTTCAGCGTGTGAGCGGGAACGGGGGTGCGGCGGGCCGCGGCCCGGGCCTGGGCCTGGGCCTGCTGGAGGCGGTTGACCGCAGGGGCGCGCCAGATGTGGCAGATGGCCAGGGCGAGGGCGTCGGCGGCGTCGGCCGGCTTCGGCGGCGCGGACAGCCGCAGCAGGCGCGTCACCATCGCGCCGACCTGCGCCTTGTCGGCCCGCCCCGAGCCGGTGACCGCGGCCTTGACCTCGCTGGGGGTGTGCAGCGCGACCGGCAGCCCGCGGCGGGCGGCGCAGAGCATCGCGACCGCGCTGGCCTGGGCGGTGCCCATGACCGTACGGACGTTGTGCTGGCTGAAAACCCGCTCCACGGCGACGTATTCGGGCCGGTGTTCGTCGAGCCACTCGTCTATGCCGCGCTCGATCTGCACCAGACGCTGCGCGACGTCCGCATCCGCCGGGGTGCGCACCACGCCGACGCCGACCATGGTCAACGGCCGTCCGGCCACCCCGTCCACCACGCCGACCCCGCAGCGCGTCAGCCCCGGGTCCACCCCCAGCACCTTCATCGGGCCCCGCCCCTCGCCGTCGTTCGGTCGTCTGTTCCTGACGTTCTTGCAGGTTAGTAGCTGCCACTGACAAACCGACGGGCCGGCGGGGTGTGTCCCCGCCGGCCCGTCGTACGACCGGTCAGTGCGCGCCCGTCAGGCGTCGACCCTGGCCATGACGGCGTCCGGCACGTCGTTGCGATCCTCGCCCCTCGGCGGCCGGACGCCCTGCGCACCAGGTCAGTCGATGGAGGCCATGACGTTGTCCGGCACGTCGAAGTTGGCGAAGACGTTCTGGACGTCGTCGCTGTCCTCCAGCGCGTCGATCAGCTTGAAGATCTTGCGCGCGCCCTCTTCCTCCAGTTCGACCTGCATGGTCGGGACGAAGTTGGCCTCGGCCGAGTCGTAGTCGATGCCGGCCTCCTGGAGCGCGGTGCGCACCGCGACCAGGTCGGTGGCCTCGCTGAGCACCTCGAAGGACTCACCGAGGTCGTTGACCTCCTCGGCACCGGCATCCAGGACCGCGCCCAAGACGTCGTCCTCGGTCAGCTCGCCCTTGGGGACGATCACCACGCCCTTGCGGTTGAAGAGGTACGACACCGAGCCCGGGTCGGCCATCGAGCCGCCGTTGCGGGTCATCGCGACGCGGACGTCGGACGCGGCGCGGTTCCGGTTGTCGGTGAGGCACTCGACGAGGACCGCGACACCGTTGGGACCGTAGCCCTCGTACATGATCGTCTCGTAGTCGGCGCCGCCGGCTTCGAGACCGCCACCGCGCTTGATCGCGGAGTCGATGTTCTTGTTCGGGACCGACTGCTTCTTCGCCTTCTGCACGGCGTCGTAGAGCGTCGGGTTACCTTCCAGGTCGACGCCGCCCATCCGCGCCGCGACCTCGATGTTCTTGATCAGCTTCGCGAAGAGCTTGCCGCGCTTGGCATCAATCACGGCCTTCTTGTGCTTCGTCGTAGCCCATTTAGAGTGGCCGGACATCCGCCTGTCTCCTTCGCGTAACCAAGTTCAGAAACGATCGCCCCAGATCCTACCGGGAGGCCGGGCGGTCTCCCGACCTCCACCCGTCACGGGACGCATCAGCCGCGGCCCTCCGTGAGGACGGCGCGCACCATGTCCACGAACAGCGCGTGGATGCGGTGGTCGCCGGTCAACTCCGGATGGAACGACGTGGCGAGGACGTTACCCTGCCGCACGGCCACCGTATGTCCACCGTACGTCGCCAGGACGTCGACCGAGGCGCCGACCGACTCGACCCACGGGGCCCGGATGAAGACGCCCTCCACGGGGCCGCCGTCGATTCCGGCGACCTCGACGGCTGCCTCGAACGACTCGTTCTGCCGCCCGAAGGCGTTACGGCGCACGATCATGTCGATGCCGCCGAGCGTCTCCTGGTCCTCCCGGCCATCCAGCAGCTTGTCCGCGACCATGATCATGCCGGCGCAGGTGCCGTAGACCGGCCGGCCCGCCCGGACGAACGCGCGCAGCGGCTCCAACATGCCGAACGTGACGGCCAGTTTGGACATGGTGGTGGACTCGCCGCCCGGAATCACCAGGCCGTCGACGCCGTCGAGTTCCTCGGGACGGCGTACCGGACGCGCCTCGGAGCCGGCGTCCGCGAGCGCCTTCAGGTGCTCGCGGACGTCGCCCTGGAGCGCCAGTACACCGATGGTGACAGTGGTGCTCATGTCGTCTCTGCGTCCTTACCAGCCGCGGTTGGCGTAGCGCTCGGCCTCGGGGAGGGTGTCGCAGTTGATGCCGACCATGGCCTCGCCCAGGTTGCGGGAGACCTCGGCGATGACCTTCGGGTCGTCGTAGAAGGTGGTGGCCTTGACGATCGCGGCGGCGCGCTTGGCCGGGTCGCCGGACTTGAAGATGCCGGAGCCGACGAAGACGCCCTCGGCGCCGAGCTGGCGCATCAGGGCCGCGTCGGCCGGGGTGGCGACGCCACCGGCGGAGAACAGCACGACCGGCAGCTTGCCGAGCTCGGCGACCTCCTTGACCAGCTCGAACGGGGCGCGCAGCTCCTTGGCGGCGGCGTACAGCTCGTTGTTGTCGCAGCCGCGCAGCTTGGCGATCTCGCCCTTGATCTGGCGCAGGTGACGGACCGCCTCGACGACGTTGCCGGTGCCGGCCTCGCCCTTGGAGCGGATCATCGCGGCGCCCTCGGCAATACGGCGCAGGGCCTCGCCCAGGTTGGTGGCACCACAGACGAACGGCGTGGTGAAGGCCCACTTGTCGGAGTGGTTGACCTCGTCGGCCGGGGTGAGGACCTCGGACTCGTCGATGTAGTCGACGCCGAGCGACTGGAGGACCTGGGCCTCGACGAAGTGGCCGATCCGGGACTTGGCCATGACCGGGATCGACACCGCGTTGATGATGCCGTCGATCATGTCGGGGTCGGACATGCGGGCCACGCCGCCGTCCTTGCGGATGTCGGCGGGGACCCGCTCCAGGGCCATGACGGCGACGGCGCCGGCGTCCTCGGCGATCTTCGCCTCTTCCGGCGTGACGACGTCCATGATCACGCCGCCCTTGAGCTGCTCGGCCATGCCGCGCTTGACGCGCGCGGTTCCGGTCTCGGGGTTCTGGGGCGTGGTGGGCGTGCTGGACACGATGACCTCACTCAGTGCGGGTGGTTGTGCTTCGCGCCCACACAACCGTTGGCGAGGTGCCTGGGAAAAGGGCCAATTACAGGTCAGTGGCTTGTGGCGGCTGTCGTCGCGCCAACCGGAAGCACTGATTCCGGGGCGGTCAGCCGCCCGCGGAACGGTCGTCCAGGATGGCCGGCGGCTGATCGTCCATCTCGAAGGCCATCGGGAACGGCGCGTGCCCCGCCAGCCGCAGATACCGCACCACCCGGTGGCGGCGCACCGCCCGCGCGGCCCGTACGGCGTCGTTGTGGAACCGCCGCGCCATCGGGACCCGCCGCACCGCCGCCGTCAGCTCCGCCACCGTGTGCTCCCCACCCGGGGCCTCCCGCACCGCCTCCACCTGCGCCTCGTCCTCGAAGACGGCCCGCAACGCCTGGCTGAGCTCGCTCTCCGCGACCTCCCGGTGGTCCTCCGACGCCTGCCGCGCCTCGTGCGCGGCCTGGTACAGCACGATCGACGCGGCCGGATCCAACACCCCCGAGGTCCCCACCTCCTGCGCGACCGACGCCCGCCGCAACAACTGCGCGTCCAACGCCGCCCGCGCCGCGTCGATACGCGCATGCAGCCGGTCCAGCCGCCCCGCCGTCCAACTCAGATAGACCCCAACGAGGACGACGGCAACGGCGATCCAGATAAACGTGGTTGTCACGCGGGGCTACGTTACCGGTCCGCTGCGCTTGGCTGGCTTCCCACGTTGTTGGCTTTCCCGCCGTGCGGGTTGCTGTTGTTTGCGCCTTGCGGCGCTGGCTTGTTGTCCGCTGCGCGGGGCTGTTGGGTGCGGTGACGGGCCTCCGGGGGCGGTAGGCCAGACTGCTTCGCTTTACGTCTGGCATACCGCCCCCTCCGACCCGTCCCCTCCCGTGGGTGGGTGGAAAAACAGGTGAGTTGGGGCTAGTCCTTGTGGTCCCCTGACGGCCGTTGCCTGGTGGTCGAGGCCCGCCCGTCCTCTTACGGTCACCGCACGGTGGCTGGGGCGCCCGTCCTCTGACGGTCACCACGCAGACTCACACGTCGTCCTCGTCCGCTGGCGGTCACCACTCAACCGTGCGGCCTGAGTTGGCCCACCGGGCGGACGTGGCACCCACCCGTTCTTCCCACCCACCCACGGGAGGGGACGGGCCGGAGGGGTGGGGGTGGCAGACGGAAAGCGAAGCAGTCTGGCACCCCCCCCCCCCCGGGCCCCCCCCCCCCCCCCAAAAACCCCCCCCCCCCCACCCCCCCCCGCCGCCACCCCCCCCCCCAGCCG
>NZ_JBHVJX010000017.1:0-63289 GCF_042798755.1 Streptomyces sp. NPDC057743 | reverse complement strand
ACGTAAAGCGAAGCAGTCTGGCACCCCCACCCCGGAGGACCGTCACCGCACCCCAAAAGCCCCGCGCAGCGGACAACACAGCCAGCGCCGCCAGGCGCAAACAACAGCAACCCGCACGGCGGGAAACCCAACAACGTGGGAACCAACCGGCGTCAGCCGGCAACGTGGGAAGCCCGCCGGCCGCCTAGGCCTTGCGCCGCGCCCGCGCCCCCACGCGCTCGTCCGTGGCTACCGCGGACGCGCCGGTGGCCACCGTTTCGTAGACGGCGAGGATGTCCGCGCCGACCGTCGTCCAGTCGAAGCGGCGGACGTGCTTCGTGCCGCGGGTGCGGAGCTCGGCCAACCGTTCGGGGCGGTTCAGGAGGCGGATCGCCGCAGCGGCAAGCGCTTCGGCGTCCTCGTTGGCGAAGAGTTCGCCGGCCTCGCCCTGGTCCAGGACCTGGGCGAACGCGTCGAGGTCGCTGGCCAGTACGGGGGCGCCGGCGGACATCGCCTCCACCAGGATGATCCCGAAGGACTCGCCGCCCGTATTGGGCGCGACGTAGACGTCCACGCTGCGCAGCAGTCGCGCCTTGTCCTCGTCGGAGACCATGCCGAGGAACTCGACCCGGGAGCGCAGTTCGGCGGGCAGGTCGGCGACGGCCTCGTCCTGGTCGCCGCGGCCGGCGACCAACAGGCGGGCGTCGGGGACCGCGTCGAGGATAGCGGGCAGCGCCTTCATCAGGACCGGCAGGCCCTTGCGGGGCTCGTCGATCCGGCCGATGAAGCCGATGGTGCGGCCCTGCCACTCGGGGCGCGGTTCGGCTTGGCCGAAGAAGTCGACGTCCACGCCGTTGGGGATGACCACCGCGTCGCCGCCGAGGTGCTCGACCAGGGTGCGGCGGGCGTACTCGCTGACCGCGATCCGGGCGCTGATCTTCTCCAGCGCGGGCTGCAGGATCGGGTACGCCGCGATCATGGCGCGGGAGCGCGGGTTGGAGGTGTGGAAGGTCGCCACGATCGGGCCCTGGGCGGCCCAGCAGGCGAGCAGGCCGAGGGACGGGGATGCCGGCTCGTGGATGTGGATGACGTCGAAGGCGCCGTTCTGGAGCCAGCGGCGGACCCGGGCGGCGGAGAGGAAGCCGAAGTTCAGGCGGGCCACCGAGCCGTTGTACGGGACGGGGACGGCACGGCCGGCCGGGACGACGTAGGAGGGCAGCGGGGTCTCGTCGTCGGCGGGGGCCAGGACGGAGACGTCGTGGCCGAGGCGGATCAGATGCTCGGCCAGGTCGCGGATGTGGAACTGGACGCCGCCGGGGACGTCCCAGGAGTACGGGCAGACGACGCCGATCTTCACGCGGGCTCCGTTCCGGGGGTGCCCTCGCGCGGCTCCAGGTCGGAGAGCCACAGGCGCTGGAGCATGTGCCAGTCCTCGGGGTGGTCGGCGATGCCGGAGGCGAAGGCGTCGGCGAGCGCCTGGGTCATGTGGGCGGCCTTCTCGGCGCGGGTGCCGTTCTCCGGTACGTCGATCTCCGGGTGGACCCGGCCGCGCATGACGGGGCTCTCGTCGTACCAGAGGGTGACGGGCAGCAGCATCGCGCCGGTCTGGAGGGCGAGCATCGCGGGCCCGGCCGGCATCTTGGTCTGCTCGCCGAAGAACTTCACCGGTATTCCGGAGCTGGACAGGTCGCGGTCGGCAACCAGGCAGACCAGGCCGCCGGCGCGCAGCCGCCGGGCCAGCGTGCCGAACGCGGCGCCGCCGGTGTGCGGCAGCACCTCCATGCCCAGCCCCTCGCGGTAGGCGACGAACCGGTCGTAGAGCGACTCCGGCTTCAGGCGCTCGGCAACGGTGGTGAACGGGGTGTTGAGCTTGGTGGTGACCCAGACGCCGGCCAGGTCGTAGTTGCCCATGTGGGGCAGTGCGAGGATCACCCCGCGGTCGCTCTTGAGGCCCTCCTCCAGGTAGTGCACGTCCTGGGGGGCGAAACCGGCCTTTATCCGCTCGGGGCTCCACGCCGGCAGTCGGAAGGACTCCATCCAGTACCGCATGTACGAGCGCATCCCGGCCCGGGAGAGCTCCGCCAGCCGCTCCGCGGAGGCGTCCGGCACGACCCGGGCGAGGTTGGACTCCAGGCGCCGGACGCCCTTGCCGCGCCGCCGCCAGGCCAGGTCGGCGATCTGCCGCCCGAGCTGCACCGCGACGCCCTCCGGCAGCCGCTTGACGGTGCTCCAGCCCAGGCCGTAGAGCCCGTCCGTCAGCTTGTCGAGGTCGATCAGGTTTCCGCGGCCCATCAGCCGTTCCCCCCTTGCGCGATGGCGTCGGCCTCGGCCGACTCCCGTCGTACCGTCACCACACGCTGGCCGAGGGTGACGGCGCTGCCCACGGCGACCACCCACAGGGCGATCGGCAGCAGGATCTGCACGCCCGGCACCCCGAACGCCTGCAGCCCGGACAGGCCGCAGGCGACCAGCGAGATCACCAGCCGCTCGGCCCGCTCCACCAGGCCGTTCACGGCCACCGGCAGCCCGATGGCCTCGCCGCGCGCCTTGGTGTACGAGACGACCTGGCCGCTGGCGAGGCAGAAGATGGCGACCGCGCAGAGCGCGAGGTTGTCGCCGCGCCCGGCGTACCAGAGCGCCAACCCACCGAAGATCGCGGAGTCCGCGACCCGGTCGAGGGTGGAGTCGAGGAAAGCGCCCCACCTGCTGGAGCGGCCCAGTTGCCGCGCCATGTTCCCGTCGACCAGGTCGGAGAAGACGAACAGCGTGATCACGACCGTGCCCCAGAAGAACTCACCCTGGGGATAGAAGATCAGGGCGCCGGCCACCACACCGCCGGTCCCGATGAGGGTGACCGCGTCCGGGCTGACCCCGAGACGGATGAGCAGGGCGGCGAACGGTGTGAGAACACGCGTGAAGAACGCACGCGCGTACTTGTTCAGCATGACCTTCCCGGAAGTCGATATGGGCCGCGCGGTCAAGGGGCCACCGGCTGGCCCATCGTAGCCAGGACGCCGCGGGGCACCGCGAAGGCATCGCGGCGCGGGGCGCTTCCCCGGGGCTCGGGCCGGCCACCGCGCGCCGCCCGCCGCGCCCGCGGGGCCGACATGGCCGGACAGACCCCAGGGAGCGACCGGCCCGCGCGCCATGTATGGACGCATCCTGAACCCGGTGGAAAGCTCGAATCACCGCAAAGTGTCGACCTGGAGGCGAGACACATGAGCGAGAAGTCGAGTACACACCCAGGAGCCGCCGGAAGGGCACCGACGGCCGACCGGCCCGCGGCCCTGCGCAATGTGGTGCTGGTCGGCCACAGCGGCTCGGGGAAGACCACCCTGGTCGAGGCGCTCGCGCTGGCGTCCGGCGCGGTCAACCGGGCGGGCCGGGTCGAGGACGGCGGCTGTCTGTCCGACTACGACGAGATCGAACACCGCCAGCAGCGCTCGGTACAGCTCTCCCTCGTCCCGGTCGACTGGGGCGGAATCAAGATCAATCTGTTGGACACCCCCGGATACGCCGATTTCGTCGGGGAACTCAGGGCCGGTCTGCGCGCCGCGGACGCGGCCCTTTTCGTCGTCTCGGCGGCGGACGGGGTGGCCGGCGCGACCCGGATGGTGTGGGACGAGTGCGCGGCCGTCGGGATGCCGCGCGCCCTGGTCATCACGCACCTGGAGGCCGCCCGCGCCGACTTCGACGAGATGACCCGGCGCTGCGCGGTGACCTTCGGGGGCGACGACGTGGACGCCGTCCTGCCCCTCTACCTCCCCCTGTACGGCGCCCCCGGCGCCGACGGCCACGCGCCCGTCAACGGCCTGATCGGCCTGCTCTCCCAACGGGTCTTCGACTACTCCTCGGGCGAACGCACCGAGCGCGCGCCCACCGACGAGGAGCTCCCGCTGATCGAGACGGCCCGCAACCGCCTCATCGAGGGGATCATCGCCGAGAGCGAGGACGAGTCCCTCATGGACCGCTACCTCGCCGGCGAGCAGATCGACGTCAAGACCCTCATCGGCGACCTGGAGACCGCGGTGGCCCGGGGCTCCTTCCACCCCGTCCTGGCCGCCGCCCCGGCAAGCGAAGGCGCCAAGCAGGGGCTGGGCACCGTGGAACTGCTGGAGTTGATCACCGGCGGCTTCCCCACCCCGTCGGAGCGCGAGACCCCCGCCGTCACCGCGCCGGACGGCTCGCCGCGGGCGAGCCTGGGCTGCGACCCCGAGGGCCCGCTCGCCGCCGAGGTGGTCAAGACCTCCTCGGACCCGTACGTCGGCCGGCTCTCCCTGGTCCGGGTCTTCTCCGGCACGCTGCGCCCGGACGAGACGGTGCACGTCTCCGGTCACGGCCTGACCGACCGCGGCCACGAGGACCACGACGTCGACGAGCGGGTCGGCGCGCTCTCCGCGCCCTTCGGCAAACAGCAACGCCCGCTGCCCCAGGCCATCGCCGGCGACCTGGCCTGCGTGGCCAAGCTGACCCGCGCCGAGACCGGCGACACCCTCTCGGCCAAGGACTCCCCGCTGCTGATGGAGCCGTGGGAGATGCCCGACCCGCTGCTCCCGATCGCCATCCGGGCGCACAGCAAGGCCGACGAGGACAAGCTCTCCCAAGGGCTGGCCCGTCTGGTGGCCGAGGACCCGACGATGCGGCTGGAGCACAACCAGGACACCCACCAGGTGGTCCTGTGGTGCATGGGCGAGGCGCACGCCGACGTGGCGCTGGAGCGGCTGCGCTCCCGTTACGGCGTCCAGGTCGACACCGTGGACCACAAGGTCGCGCTGCGCGAGACGTTCGGCGGTGCCGCCGCGGGTCGCGGCCGGCATGTCAAACAGTCCGGTGGGCACGGCCAGTTCGCGATCTGCGAGATCGAGGTCGAGCCGCTGCCGGGCGGCTCCGGCATCGAGTTCGTGGACAAGGTCGTCGGCGGCGCGGTGCCCCGGCAGTTCATCCCGTCCGTGGAGAAGGGGGTGCGGGCCCAGGCCGCCCGCGGGATCGCCGCCGGCTATCCGCTCGTCGACATCCGGGTCACCCTGCTCGACGGCAAGTCCCACTCGGTCGACTCCTCCGACGCCGCGTTCCAGACGGCGGGGGCGCTGGCGCTGCGGGAGGCCGCCGCGCAGACCACGATCGCGCTCCTGGAACCGGTCGCCGACGTCCGCGTCCTGGTACCGGACGAGTACGTCGGCCCGGTGCTCAGCGACCTCTCCGGCCGCCGCGGGCGGGTGGTGGGCACCGAACAGTCCGGCGCCGGGCGCACGTTGGTCCGCGCCGAGGTGCCGGAGATCGAGGTCGGCCGCTACGCCGTTGACCTGCGCTCGCTCTCGCACGGCACCGGCCGGTTCAGCCGCGGCTATCTGCGGCACGAGCCGATGCCCGGGCAGCTCGCCGCCAGGATGCGCGAACAGGCCGAGATCGGCGCATAGTTAACGCCCGGTCAGCCGCCGTCCACAAGGGCCCTGTTGGGTCGGGGCGGCGGCTGTACGCTGGGACTCCCCGCTGCGCCGGGCGTGGTGCGCCACCGTGCGAACCGGCCGGTGCGGCAGGTGTGCGCGCAAGCGCAGTCGGGTAGAGCGCATCAGCGGGTACGCGAGGGTGTGGGGGCGGTAGTGGCAGACGGCTTTGACTTCAGTCCGGGGGCGCAGGTCCCCATTTCGGGGGGCGCGGGACAGACCGCGGCGACCCAGGCGCTGGCCTCGGCCGCCTACCGGGACAGCCCGCTCTCGGACATCTCCAAGGCGGACTCCGACTCCGGCACCTCCGACATCAAGAAGCCCAAGCTCTCCCTGTTCGCCCCCAATTTGGGCGAGGCGTTCTCCCGCGCCGTCCAGGTGCGGATGCTCGGCGGCGGCCGCGGCCCGCTGATCCAGTCCTTCGGGACGGAGCCCCAGACGGTCGTCGAGCACTGCCTGTCGGCCACCCGCATCCGCAAGCAGCGCGACACCCAGCTGACCGTCCTGATGGTGGTGTGCGGGCTGCTGTTCCTGCCCGGGGTGCTGCTCTGGCTGGGCGCCTTCCAGCTCCGCAAGATGTTCTCCAAGGACGGCGAGGGCAACGGCATCTCCCTGTTGGGCGGCGCGCTGTTGGCGCTGTTGGCCGCCGCCGGCCTGTTCTTCATGATCAAGCTGCCGTGGACCGGCTTCTGGCCGCTGTACGCCCGCGGCATGCTCATCGCCCCGGTGGTGGGCTGGTGGCTGGCCAAGCAGATCTGCGAGCGGACCGCGGTGACGCTACGGGAGGCGTGGAAGGGCCTGTTGGAGGGCGGCGGGGTCGCGGCGAAGATCCCCGAGGCGGTGCCGCAGGACCCCAACCACACCTCCGCCGAGACCCTGCGGCACAACCTCGCCAAGGTCTCCGCCGAGCAGCGCAGCAACGTCGTCTTCTACGCCGGCCCCAAGGGCATACTCGGGATGGGCACCCGCTGGGGCAGTTGGCAGTTGGCCGAGGAGCTCCGGCCGGCCCAGGAGGGCACCGAGATCCACCCGTTCCGCAGTTGGGACGTCATCCGCGCGATCCACGACCGGCTGCGCCTGTTGGAGCGCAGCCCGCTGCACACCGGTGGCTTCCAGCAGCCGCCCTCCGTCCGTCACTGGGTCGTCTCCCCGGTCGGCGAGAACGCCAAGGGCGTCTCCCGCCCCGAGGGCAGCCACGTGGACGGCTACGAGATCCGTGGGCACGAGATAGAGCGGATCTGCAACGAGCAGCAGTTCGGCAGCGGCGACCGACACTACCTCGGCGTCCAATTCGTGCTGTGGGACGGCCAGTTGGTGATCACGCTGCTGATCACCGTCACCGTCCTGCACGAGACGCTGCGCATCGAGGTCAGCGGCCATGCGCTCGGCCCGGTCAACTCCCTGTTCACCAGCAAGCCGTCGCCCAAGACCAAGGACGTCGCCAAGGTCGTCCGCTTCTGGGAGACGAAGAAGGTGACGCTGCCGCTGATCGAACCGTCCGAGGTGGTCCGGCTCGCCGCCCGCGCCCCGCTGACGTGGTTCCCTCCGGTACTGGACTTCCTCGGCGGCAAGTTGGGCCTCCCCGAGCCGTTCGGCCTGCGCCACGTCTGGGCCGACAAGCCCTGGCGCCACCGCTTCATGGCCGATGACGCGCTGCGCGCCGCGACGCCGGTCCTGCGGGCCGTGCACACCGCCGCGATGGGCGTCCTGCGGGAGAACGGCGTCGACACCGAGCGCTTCGACAACCGCTCGCTGGTGCTCAGCGGCATGGTCCAGGGCGCCGAGCCGAAGAAGGCCGACGAGTACAACGCGTAGGGACGGCACCCCGCACACACGCGGACGGGCGCGCGCACGGCAGCAAAGCCGGGCGCGCGCCCGTCCGTTGTCCGTCCCGCCCCGCAGGCGGGCCGCCGCCGGGCGGCTAGGGGCCTGTCCGGTGGGTCAGGGTCGGAGAGGTCCTAGCGGAAGATCCCGGTGTGCCCCAACGAGTACCGCCCCGGCTGCGGATACACCGCCAGCCCGTGCGGCCCCTCCCCCACCCGGATCTTCGCCAACGTCTTCCCCGTCGCGGTGTCGAGCGCATAGACCTCGGAGTTGTACCGCCCCGAGAGCCACAGCACCTTGCCGTCCGACGAGACCCCGCCCATGTCGGGGCTGCCGCCGCCCTTGATGTGCCACTTGCCGACCAGGTCACCGGTCTTGAAGTCCAGCAGCGAGATGGAGCCCTCGCCCCGGTTGGAGACGTACATGGTGCGGGAGTCGCGGCTGACGTAGAGGCCGTGCGCGCCCTTGCCGGTCGGCAGCAGCCTGGGCTTGCCGAAGGTGTCGCCGTTCAGGATCCACACACCGTCGGCCATCATGTCGGCGATGTACCAGGTCCTGCCGTCCGGCGAGATCTTCACGTCCTGCGGCATCGCGCCCTCGAACGGCAGCTTCTGCTTGTCGACCACCTCCATCTTCGCGGTGTCGACCTTGAGCAGCTCCCCGGAGAACTCGCAGGAGACGATGAAGTACTTGCCGTCGGGCGAGAAGTCGGCGTGGTTGACGCCCGCGCAGTCGACCGGCAGGGTCTTGCGGATCTCCATGGTGTGCGGGTCCCGGAACACCAACTGCCGGTCCATGGAGGCCATCACCACCGCGTACTTCCCGTCGGGCGTGAAGTAGAGGTTGTACGGGTCGTGGACCTTCACCGGCTTGCCGGCCTTGCCGGTGGCCGGGTCGATCGGGGTGAGGTCGTGCCCCCGGTTGTTGTTGACCCACAGCGTCTTCATGTCCCAGGACGGCACCACGTGTTGCGGCTGCACGCCCACCGGGATCGTCTCGATGACCTTGTACGTCTTGGGGTCGATCACGCTGACCGTGTCGGAGCCGGTGTTGGGCACGTACACCCGCGACGGGAAGTTCTTGACGTGCGGCGCCAGTTGGTTGGGCCGGTCCGCGGCGTACAGGTCGTGCGCGTCCAGCACCGGCGGCATGCCCGGCAGGCCCTGGACGACGGCCTTGTGGGGCGCGGCCGACGCGGGCCGCGCGGTGGAGGCGGACTGCCCACCGCCGCTGCACCCCGCCGCCGCCAGGGCGCAGGCGGTGACCAGCAGCGCGGCGCGGCGGAGGGGGCGGGGGCCGGTCGGGCGGGGATGGGTACGGTTCCGGTCAGCCATCAGGTCACTAGCTCCGTTGTCGTCACCGCGCGCAGACCGCGCCGGCGGAGGCCGTCGAGGATCGGGGGCAGCGCGGCCACCGTGCCGGCGTGCCCGAGGTGGAGACTGACGACCGAGCCCGGCCGGACGCCGTCGAGGACCGTGCGCTGGACGGCCCGGGCCCCGGGATCGTTCGCGTCGAGGGAGTCCACGTCGTACGACAGGACGTGCGGGTAGCCCGCCTTCCGGGCCAGCTGGATCACCTGCCGGGTGGCCCGTTGGGTCTGCGAGGGGCGGAACCAGCTACCGATGCTGCCGGTGAGCCTGCGCAGCCGGTCGGCGCACTGGCTGATCTCGGCGTACGCGGCATCCGCGGGCAGCGCACAGATGTTGCGGTGGTGCATGGTGTGGTTGCCGAGCTCATGGCCGCCGTCGAGGACCCGGCGGGCCATCTCGGGATGCTCGTCGAGCCAGTCGCCGACGGCGAGGACGGTGACGCGGGCGCCGGCCCGCTCGGCCTCGCCCAGCAGCGCCCGCCCCAGCTTCGGGTCGCCGCGGCCGTGGAAGGTGAGGGCCACCGCATGGCCCTCGCGCGACCCGTGTTCGATCTCCGCGGGGAGGCCGGGCGCCCGGGTCGGCGGCCGGGCGGCGGGGTGCCGGGCGGCGGGCCGGCCCGTCCCTTGGGGGCTCGGTCCGCCGGGGGGACGTGCGGAGGCGGAGTCGTCCGCCGAGCGCTTCGGGTCGCAGCCCGTCGTGAGTGCGCCGACGGCCGCCGCCGAGGCGGCCGCGCGCAGCACGGAACGACGATCTAGGGAAGTCACCACCCCATTAGAGGCGGAAGAATTCCCAATCGGGGCGATTTATACGGTTTATCGGGGTGCGTGTCGTCCCGTTCACCGGGGTGCGACGCCTACACCGGCCAGGCCGCGGCGAGCATCGCCCGGGTGTCGGCGAGAAGCTGCGGCAACACCTTGGTGTGCCCGACCACCGGCATGAAGTTGGTGTCGCCGCCCCAGCGGGGAACGACGTGCTGGTGCAGGTGGGCGGCGATACCGGCGCCCGCGACCGAGCCCTGGTTCATCCCGATGTTGAAGCCGTGCGCCCCGGACGCGGTGCGCAGCGCCGTCATCGCGCGCTTGGTGAAGTCCGCCAGCTCCGCCGTCTCCGCCTCGTCGAGGTCGGTGTAGTCGGCGACGTGCCGGAACGGGACGACCATGAGGTGCCCGCCGTTGTACGGGTAGAGGTTCAGCACCGCGTAGACCCGCTCCCCGCGGGCGATCACCAGACCGTCCTCGTCCGACTTCGCGGGAATGTTGCAGAACGGACAGCCGTCCCCGGCCCCCGGGCCGCTCGGCTTGTTCTCCCCCTGGATGTACGCCATCCGATGGGGAGTCCACAGGCGCTGGAACGCGTCCTGCGTCCCGACTCCGATCTGCTGTTCCGGCTCACTCGTCATGTTGCGAAGCATATTCTCCCGGGCCGGCCGGAGATGCGGCGAGGGGCGGTCCCGGTGGGACCGCCCCTCGTCACGTCCTGCGCGTCAGACCTGCGCGCGGCGCTCCACCACGTCCAGGAGCTTGGCCAGCGCCTCCTCCTTGGGGATGCCGTTCTCCTGCGAACCGTCGCGGTAACGGAACGACACCGCGCCGGCGGCCAGGTCGTCGTCACCGGCCAGGATCATGAACGGCACCTTGGACTTCTGGGCGTTCCTGATCTTCTTCTGCATCCGGTCCGAGGAGGCGTCCACCTCCAGCCGCAGCCCCTTGGCCTTCGCCTCCTTGACGAAGTCCTCCAGGTACGGGACGTGCGCGTCGCCGATCGGGATGCAGGTGGCCTGCACCGGGGCCAGCCACGCCGGGAAGGCGCCCGCGTAGTGCTCCAACAGCACCGCGAAGAACCGCTCGATCGAACCGAACAGCGCGCGGTGGATCATGACCGGGCGCTGCTTGCTCCCGTCCGCCGCGGTGTATTCGAGGTCGAAGCGCTCCGGCAGGTTGAAGTCGAGCTGGATCGTCGACATCTGCCAGGTGCGGCCGATCGCGTCCTTGGTCTGGACGGAGATCTTCGGGCCGTAGAAGGCGGCGCCGCCCGGGTCCGGGACCAGCGGGAGGCCCTGCTTGTCCGCCACCTGACGGAGGGTCTCGGTGGCCTCCTCCCAGACCTCGTCCGAGCCGACGAACTTCTTCGGGTCCTTGGTGGACAGCTCCAGGTAGAAGTCGTCCAGGCCGTAGTCGCGCAGCAGGTTGAGCACGAAGGTGAGCGTCCGGTCGAGCTCGTCGGCCATCTGCTCGCGGGTGCAGTAGATGTGCGCGTCGTCCTGCGTGAAGCCGCGGGCCCGGGTCAGGCCGTGCACCACGCCGGACTTCTCGTAGCGGTACACCGTCCCGAACTCGAAGAGGCGCAGCGGCAGTTCACGGTATGAGCGGCCGCGCGCATCGAAGATCAGGTTGTGCATCGGGCAGTTCATGGGCTTGAGGTAGTAGTCCACGCCCTCGTCGAGCTGCATGGGCGGGTACATGCCGTCGGCGTACCAGTCCAGGTGGCCCGAGGTCTCGAAGAGCTTCCCCTTCGTCGCGTGCGGGGTGTAGACGAACTCGTAGCCCTCTTCCTCGTGGCGGCGCCGCGAGTAGTCCTCCATCACCCGGCGGACGATGCCGCCCTTGGGGTGGAAGACGGCGAGGCCGGAGCCGATCTGCTCCGGGACGGAGAAGAGGTCCAGCTCGGCGCCCAGCTTGCGGTGGTCGCGCTTCTCGGCCTCGGCGAGGAAGTCCAGGTACGCCTTCAGCTCGTCCTTGGTCGGCCACGCGGTGCCGTAGATGCGCTGGAGCTGCGGGTTCTTCTCGCTGCCGCGCCAGTAGGCGGCGGCCGACCGCATCAGCTTGAAGACCGGGATGTGCCGGGTGCTGGGCAGGTGCGGCCCGCGGCACAGGTCCTTCCAGCACAGCTCGCCGGTCTTGGCGTCGAGGTTGTCGTAGATGGTCAGCTCGCCGGCGCCGACCTCGGCGGAGGCGCCCTCGGCGGCGTCCGCTGCGGAGCCCTTGAGGCCGATCAGCTCCAGCTTGTACGGCTCGTCCGCCAGCTCCTCGCGGGCCGCCTCGTCGGACACCGCGCGGCGGGCGAACTTCTGGCCGCGCTTCTGGATCTCCTGCATCTTCTTCTCGATGCGCTTGAGATCGTCCGGGTGGAAGGGCTTCTCGACGTCGAAGTCGTAGTAGAAGCCGTCCTTGATCGGCGGGCCGATGCCCAGCTTGGCCTCGGGGAAGAGCTCCTGCACCGCCTGCGCCATCACGTGCGCGGCGGAGTGCCGCAGGATGTTCAGGCCGTCCTCGGAGGTGATCTCGACCGGCTCGACCTCGTCGCCGTCGGCCAGCGCGTAGGTGAGGTCCTTCAGCTCGCCGGCCACCCGCGCCGCCACGATGCTGCGCTCACCCTCGAAGAGGTCGGCGGCCGTAGTGCCCGTGGTCACCACGCGTTCTTCCCGCTCGGAATCGCGTTGGACGGTCACACGGACGTCTGACACCGGTCTCTCCTGACTCTTTACTCGCGTCAGCGTTTGCTGCGCCCCCGAATCGTACCGAGCGAGGGGACCGCACCGCGAAACGGTTACCGCGCCCCGCTCAGGCGCCCGCCCGCGACCCGTCGCACGCCGCGTCCGGATCGTCGAAACCCGCGCCCCCGGGATCCGCGGTGTCCACCGGGTCGGCGGGGTCGTCCAGCAGCGCCTTCAACAACCGGTCCCGGTCGGCCGGATCGACCGGGACCGGCGTGACGTCCCGGGCTCCCGTGATCCGCCGGAAACCGCCCCGGCTCTCCAGGCGGCCGCAGACCCGGACCGGCAGCCCGGCCAGATGCGCATGCCCGGCGATCCGGTAGTCCTCCTCACCCAGGGCGGCCCGCACCTGCCGCACGTCCGCGCCGGAGAGCACCCGCAGCCGCACCGCCCCCGGACCGTCCGGCCGCTCCCGGCGCAGCCGTACGACGGTGCCGGTGACGCGCACGGGCAACGGCGGCTCGGCCCGGACGTAACGCTGCGCGGCCTGTTGGAGCGCCGGCAGATCGCCGGGCGAGAACTCGACGGGTTCGGGGCGGGCCGCGAACCCGGGCGGGGTGCCGGCCGCGGGCGACCACGCGAGGGCGATCCGCACCCCCTCCGCACCCAGCACCAACGCGATCAACGACTGCGCCAACTCGTGGCAGACGCCCAGCCCGACGGCGGCGTCGAACGCCTCCATGCGGCCGGTGGCCCGCTGGTAGTCGGTGGCGTCCCGGGCCGCGTGCAGCGCCCGTTGGAGCGCGGCGACCGCGCCCCGCCCGGCCGGAACGGGGACGAACGCGGCCAAGTGCCGGCCGGCGGGCGCCGGGCCGATCAGCACCTGCCCGAGAAAGCCCTCGGCACGGCGCTGGTGACGGGCGCCGTAGAAGCCGGCCCGGGAGTAACTCGCCAGCGCGCCGGCGGTCAGCATCGCCCGGGCCGCGCCGCGCAGTTGCTCCTGCGCCGCCCCGCGCGCCCCGCCGGTGGCGCCGTCGGGGACCTCCCGCTCCCAGCGGACCTCGTCGCTGGGCACCGCGAGCCCGACCAGTACCTCGCGGGCCGAGGCGGTACCGCTGCGCGCCAGCGCGGTCAGCGCCTCGGCGAGCAGCTCGGCGCTGTCCGGAAAGCGACGGTCGTGCGGCACCAGGAGGCTGGTACCACCCATCCCACCCGGCGGCGTCCAGCGGGAATACGGGCCGGCCGCGCCGCCCCGCCGCCGCCAACCGTGCCGGGCCAACAGGGCGCCCAGCACGGCCGGGTCGAGCCGCGCGGGATCCGGCGGCCGCGCGCCGTAGTCATCGGTCAGCCGGTCCATCAGGGTCTCCCTCCCGCCCCGACCCGCGTCATGATCTCGCGCAGCGCACGGTCGTCGAAGATCCGCGTGGTCGGGATCCGCACGGTGGTCCTGCGCCGGCCGGTCACCGGATGGCCGGCGAGGTTGATCCAGTAGCAGCAGTGCCGCAGTTCGAGGTGGTCGTGCCCGGCCCGCAGCCAGTCGTCCGGCTCCCGCGGGACCAGCATCACGACGAGGATCTTGTGCACCGCCACCGGGGTGCGGGCCAGCTTCACCAGGTGGTCGTTGTCGAGCGTGAAGGCGAAGGTGGGCCCCGGTGGGCGGGGGGCGATCTGGTAGGTGCACTTGAGCTGCACCTTGACGGTCACCTCGTCGTCGACGGTGTGGCCGGGCGCGGCGTGGCTGACGTGCCAGTCGATGCCGTTGTCCGGGAAGGGCTGCGCCAGCGAGCATCCGGAGGCGGCGGCGATCGCGTGCAGATAGCCCACCTGGAACGTCTCCATGCAGGCCGTCGTGGCGAGTTGGCCGCGCAGCGGCGCGGTGGGGGGCGGGGGGTACCTGTCGCTGGGAGGGAACAGCCCGCCCGGTTCGGGCTGCGCGAGGGTCATCGCGGGTGCCTTCCGGGCTGTGCCGATCGTTGGGGGCGGGCGGCGGGGCCGGGGCCGGTGTGGTGCGCCGCCGGCCGCGCGGTGCGCGCCATCCGTCACCTTGGTTGTCTCCGCGTCAAGAGGGCCGCAAACAAGGGCGGTTCGAGCCGACTGTCAGTCGGGTATCACCAGCACGGATGGCGCACACCGTCATCCCCCGTACGACCGCGAGGAGTTGGATGATGCCGCGCTGGTATGACGGTCCACTGGCCGCCTTTGACACCGAGACCACGGGCATCGACGTCGAGCGCGATCGCATCGTCTCCGCCGCCCTGGTGGTCCAGGAGACCCCGCGCGCCGCGCCGCGCGTCACCCGCTGGTTGATCAACCCAGGGGTGGAGATACCGGAGGCCGCCCAGGCCGTGCACGGCCTGACGGCCGACCACCTCGCGCTGCACGGCCGCTGGCCGGCACCGGTGTTGGAGGAGGTGGCCCGCGCGCTGGCCGCGCAGGCGGTGGCCGGCCGCCCCCTGGTGGTGATGAACGCGCCGTTCGATCTCACGCTGGTGGAACGGGAGTTGAAGCGCCACCGCGCCAGCTCCCTGACCACCTACCTGGGGGCACAACCACTGCACGTCCTCGACCCCCGCGTCCTGGACAAACACCTGGACCGCTACCGCAAGGGCCGCCGCACCCTCACCGACCTGTGCGCGCACTACGAGGTCGAGCTGACCGACGCCCACGAGGCGGCCGCGGACGCCATGGCCGCGCTCCGGGTGGTCCGGGAGCTGGGCCGACGCTTCGCCGACCGCCTGGCCGGGCTGGAACCGGCCGAACTGCACACCCGACAGACGGTCTGGTACGCGGCCCAGGCCCGCGGGCTCCAGGCGTGGTTCGCCCGCACCGGCTCCCCCGAGGCCGTCGACCCACACTGGCCGCTGCGCCCCGAACTCCCCGCCGCCGCCTGACTTCGCTCCACCCAAGCCCCCAAGCCTCCGACACCGCAACGGAATTGACCGCACCGCCCGCGAACGCACCACCTCAACGCAGGGAGCCGGGCCGCCTGTTGGCGGCCCGGCTCCCTGATCCCGGTGGGCGATACTGGGTTCGAACCAGTGACCTCTTCGGTGTGAACGAAGCGCTCTCCCACTGAGCTAATCGCCCGGGTTCCCGCGGGGTTTCCCCTGCGAACGACCTGAACAATACAGGCCGCCGCGCCCTTCCATCAAATTCCTGTTCCGCCCCCTCACCCGCGGGCCAGCCAGGCCGCCAACCCGCGCCGCCCGGCCCGCATCATCAGCGCGTGATTGATCCGGAACAGCGGCCGCCCCAGCAGCGCCCACCGCCGCAACGCCGGCTTGCGGACCTCCACGTCCTGCTCGAAGACCGCCCGGGTGCCACCCTCCCCCGGCACCACCGTCCACCGCGCCCAGCCGACCAGATCCCCGCCCATCGCTATCTCCAACACCCCCGCCCCCGGATCCCGCACGGTCTCCCGCACCACCACGGCCAGTTCGTACGGCAGGAAGGACCGGAACCGCGCGGTCCCACCGCCGTCCTCCAACGGAGCCACCGCCCGCACCTGCGGCCACCACCCGGGATAGCTCTCGGCCCGCCCCAACACCGCATAGACCACCGTGGGCGGCGCACCGAGCAGCCAGACACTACGGAAGCGGTAGCGGTGCAGACGACGCGGACGAGCGGGCGGGGCGGGCATGATCCCAGTGTGCTCCCCGCCGCCTGCGAAGTGCCCAACAAACGCGGCGGCCCGGAGACTTGAAGTCTCCGGGCCGCCGTCCCGGGTGGGCGATACTGGGTTCGAACCAGTGACCTCTTCGGTGTGAACGAAGCGCTCTCCCACTGAGCTAATCGCCCGGGCGCACCGCCAACATTACCGCACGTCGGGACCGCCCCCGACCACCCCGGACGACCTCCCCGCGGCCCGCACGAGGACACCCCCGCCAGCCCCGGCACGCCGAGCCACCCAAGATCACCACGCACCACCCCGGCACCCGTTACTCTGCGTATCCAAACCGGCCACGCGCCGCCAAGATCACCTGGCCGAAACACCTCCCAGGACGATCACGCAATCCGCCGTCAGAGGTACCAGAAGCCACCCAAAACCGTCAGAGGGGTTTACAACGGCACCGTAGGTGGCATGTCGATTTCGCCGACGTGCGAATCCCCGAGCGCACACTGAGCGAAAGGCCCTGGCGCTTATGAACACCACGGTCAGCTGCGAGCTGCACCTGCGCCTCGTTGTGTCGAGCGAGTCCTCACTGCCTGTACCCGCGGGCCTGCGGTATGACACGGCCGATCCGTATGCCGTGCATGCCACCTTCCATACCGGAGCCGAGGAAACGGTTGAGTGGGTCTTCGCCCGCGACCTCCTCGCCGAGGGCCTGCACCGGCCCACGGGCACCGGAGACGTCCGCGTCTGGCCGTCCCGGAGCCACGGACAGGGCGTCGTCTGCATCGCCCTGAGCTCCCCGGAGGGGGAAGCCCTCTTGGAGGCCCCGGCGCGGGCGCTGGAATCGTTCCTGAAGCGGACCGATGCCGCCGTACCGCCCGGTACGGAGCACCGGCATTTCGATCTCGACACCGAGCTCTCCCACATCCTGGCGGAGAGCTGAGACGCAGCACGCACACCCACCGCATCCGCCCGCTCACACTTGCGACCGTCCGACTCGGGGCGACGGCGCAGGACCGACAAGTTCACACGGCACACTTTCGGCGCCGTCGCCGCGGAGCACCGCGGGGACGGCGCCGAAGCCCGTTCCAGGCGCTAGAGTCGGCGACCATTCGCCAACGACACCGGGGCGGCGCCGGCCGACCCCACCCGGCCAGGGAGCGGAACCGTGCTGATCACCCATGACACCCGGTGCGCGCTGGACGCGGTCGTCGATCTGCTGAACACCGCACCCGAAGGCGAGTCCCCCGGCGCCCCGGACAGCCTGAGAGACCTTCCGGCCCTACAGGACTTCGTCCGGCGCAACGCGATCAGTGACGTGGGGGCGCTGGGGCCGGACGACCTGGCGGCTGTGCGGGCCGTGCGGGCGCGGTTCGCCGGGGTCTTCGCCGCCGACGACGATCGCACCGCGGCAGCGCGGCTGAACACGCTGGTCGCCTCGGCCGGCACCACCCCGCGGCTGACCGACCACGACGGCTACGACTGGCACGTCCACTACTTCGCGCCCGGCGCCTCCGTCGCCGACCATCTGGCCGCGGACGGTGGGATGGCGCTGGCCTTCATCCTCGTTGCCGGGGAGCGCGAGCGGCTGCGGCACTGCGAGGCCCCGGACTGCCGGCACGCCTTCGTGGACCTCTCGCGCAACCGCTCGCGGCGCTACTGCGACAGCCGGACCTGCGGGAACCGGCTGCACGTCGCGGCGTACCGCGCACGGCGGCGGGAGGCGGCGAGCTGAGCGACCGCGGTGCGGCCGCCCGCCCTTCGGCAACGGGGTCCGTCCGACCCGCTCCGAACGCGCCCGTCGGCGTTCAGAGGATGTAGAGGTCGTGTACTGCGCCTAGGAGGAGCAGTAGGCCGATGATGGCGAGGAAGAGCATCAACGGCGGCTGGGACAGCGCGAAAAGACAACCGCGCGGTTCGGCGGACGGGGCGTCGTCTTGGGCGAGGGCGCACTCATCGTTCATCTCGTGCGCATCATGGCGCAGATGATCGTCCCGGAATCCCCAAAAGCCCTGTCAGCAGCGGGAGTTCATCAAATCCCGTGCTTTTTCAGGATCGCTTCGATGTCCGAGAAGTCATCCTTGGGGGCAACGTCCGCGCCCGGGGCCGCGGTGGCCTTGGGGGCCTTGGTGGCCTTCTGGGCGGAGCCGAGGGAGGGCGCGGAGGCGGTCGGCGCCACCGCCGGAGCCCCGGAACCCGCCGCGGCCCGGCGCTCCTTGCGGCCCGGTATCCCGCGGCGCCGCTCGGCCAGCCTGCCGATCGCGAACAGCACCGCGGAGAGCGCGAGCACCCCGAACCCGGCCCAGACCGTGGGCTTGAAGACGATACTGGTGACCCAGTCGATGACGCCCGTCATCACCAGGCCGATCGGGATCAGGGCGAAGGCGGCGATCCGGGTCGCGGCCAGGAAACGCTTGCGGTAGGCGGTCAGCGCGGCAATGCCCAGGCCCGCTGCCGATACCGCGGCACAGACTGTCGAGGTCAGCATCCGGTCCTCCTGCCGGTCGAGGGGGCGAGCGGCCGTTCCGCGCTCACCTCCATCCTGCCCTCTCGGGCCCCTCGCAGGCCATGTTCCGACGACGACCTCAGGGAGATCTCGGGGTCGCCCTCCTCCGCAGGTCCGGGTTCCTGGCCAGGGCTGCGGGCTGGAACACTGGCCCCATGAACGACGCCGCCGTCTCCGGCCCCCACCACCCCGCCAGCCCCGCCCGCCCCGTCCTCGACGTGTGGTGCGATCTGCAGTGCCCGGACTGCGCCACCGCCCTGACCGACGTACGGGCGCTGCGCGAGCGCTTCGGCGACCGCCTGGAGATCCGGCTGCGCCACTTCCCGTTGGCCAAGCACAAGCACGCCTACGCGGCCGCCCAGGCTGCCGAGGAGGCCGTCGAGCAGGGCCAGGGCTGGCCGTACATCGAGGCGGTGCTGGCGCGGACCGAGGAGGTGGGCAAGCGCGGCGAGCAGGCGCTGCTGGACGTCGCCGGGGAACTCGGGCTGGACGCCGAGGAGATCGACACCGCCCTGATCGACGGGCGGCACCTGCTGGTGGTGGACGCCGACCAGGCCGAGGGCAAGGCGATCGGGGTCAGCGGCACTCCGACGTATGTGATCGGCGGCGAGCGGTTGGACGGTGGCAAGAGCCAGGAGGGCCTGCGGGCCCGGATCGAGGAGCTCGTCGAGCGGCTGCTGGCCGGGCAGGACGCCGCGGCGGGCTGACGCGCCGCGGCCGGCGGCGCCGGAGCGGCCCGAGATGGACGCTCCGGACCGGTCAGAGGATCGGCTTCCACAGCCGGTAGGCGGCCGTCCGGTAGCCCAGTGCGCGGTAGAGGCCGAGCGCCGGGGCGTTGTCCGGGTAGACGTTGAGCGCCAGGGAGGAGCGTCCCGCGGCCAGGGTTTCGCGTTCGGCGACGAGCATCAGGCTGCGGCCGTGCCCCTCCCCGCGGCGCTCGGGCGCGACCCGCACGTCCATGACGTAGCCGCCGGGCTGCCCGGGGAGCCGCAGGGCGAGCCAGAGGGTGCCGACCTCGCTCCCCTCGTGGACGAGGACCCGCAGTACCTGGCCGGCGGTGGCCGCACCCTCGGGGAGCAGGGCGTCGAACCCACCCGGGGAGGTCTCCTCGGCGCGCTCACGGGGCATCCCCTGGGCGGTCTCCTGCCGGATGTGCTCGGCGATCGCGGCGTCCCGCCAGGCCGCGAACTCGGCGTCGGCCAACGGGCGATCGGTGCTGCCGTCCGGGAGCGGGCCCGGGCGGGTCAGGGACCGGGACATGATGCGGCTGCGTTCGGTGTAGTTGAGGGCGGCCGAGAGGCGCACCGCGGCCTCCGCCTCCGCGGGCACGGTCAGTTCGATCTGCCGGCAGCCCCAGCCGCGCAGCACCTCCTCGGCGGCCAGCGCGGCGACCGTGGCGCGGCCGCGGTGCCGGTCGGGGGCGTCGATGGCCAGGGCCTCGATCCGCCCGGCGGTCGGCCCGAACCGGGCGTCCGTGGCCAGCTGGATCCCGCCGACCCGGCGGCTGTTGACGCAGATGTCGTAGGGGCGGGACCGACGGCCGTCGTCGTGTCGTACCTCGGGGCCCGCGGGGCGCAGAGTAGTCGTCACGAGGACTTTCTACTCGCCTGCCCGCGGCCCGTCATCATCAGCGCGGGTCGAAGTCCGCGGCCGCTTCCCGCTCGAAGATCCGCATCGCCTCGGCGGTCACCGGGCCCGGCCCGTCGGCGAGTTGGCGGCCGTCGATCCGGGTCACGGCCTGGACGTCGCGCAACGTGGAGGTCAGGAAGATCTCCTCGGCGCTCTCCAGGGCCGCGAGCGGCAGGTCGGTCTCCTTGGCGCCGGCCCAGGCGATGGTCAGGGCACGGGTGATGCCGGCCAGGCAGCCGGAGGCCAGCGGCGGGGTGTGCAGTTCGCCGTTGAGGACGACGAAGACGTTGGAACCGGTGCCCTCGCAGAGCGCGCCGGCCGTATTGGCGAACAGCGCCTCGGAGGCGCCCTGTTCACGGGCGCGGGCGAGGGCGACGACGTTCTCGCCGTACGAAGTCGTCTTCAGGCCGGCGAGGGCGCCGTGCTCGTTGCGCGTCCAGGGGACGGTGACGGCGGCGGTGGTGTCGGGCCGCCGGCCGGTCTCCGAGAGCGCGACGACCAGGGTGGGGCCGGCCTCGCCGCGGTCCGAGCCGAGCGGGGAGACGCCCCCGGTGTAGGTGATCCGCAGCCGGCCCAGGGGCATCGGGTTGGCCTCCAGGACGGCTGCGCAGCCGCGTTGGACCTCGTCGAGGTCGGGGGCGGGCAGCCCGAGACCGCGGGCGGAGGTCGCCAGGCGCTCCAAGTGGCGGGTGAGGGCGAAGGGTCGGCCCCGCTCGGCCTTGATCGTCTCGAAGACCCCGTCGCCGACCGTCAGGCCGTGATCGAAGACCGAGACCCGGGCGCCCTCGGCGTCCCGCAGCGCTCCGTCCAACCAGATCTTCATCGTTTCCGTCCTCCGCTCACTTCGTGCTCACCGGACGCTACCGCGAGCAGTCGGCGCGCCTTCAACTCGGTCTCCGCCCACTCCCGCTCGGGGTCCGAGTCCCAGATGATCCCGGCCCCGGCGCCGAACCGGAGCGCCGGGCCCTCGGGGGCGGCGCGGTCGATCCAGAACGTGCGGATGCCGACGTTGAGCCAGCCGGTGCGGCGGTCGGCGTCCACCCAGCCGATGCCGCCGCAATACGGGCCGCGCGGGGCGGTCTCCAACTCGTCGATGATCCGCAGGGCGCTGGACTTGGGGGCTCCGGTGACCGACCCGGGCGGGAAGGTGGCGTCCAGGAGGTCGGCCCAGGCCGTCTTCTCGTGGGACTCGGCCAGTTCGCCGCGCACCGTGGAGACGAGGTGGACGAGGCCCGGGTGTTCCTCCACCGCGCACAGCGCGGGCACGGTGACCGAGCCGGTGCCGCACACCCGCCCCAGGTCGTTGCGGACCAGGTCCACGATCATCACGTTCTCCGCCCGGTCCTTCTCCGAAAGGTCCGCAGCGGTGCGCCCGGTGCCCTTGATGGGGCCGGACTCGACGGTGCGGCCGTCCCGACGCAGGAAGAGCTCCGGGGAGGCGGTGGCGATCTCGACGCCGTGAGCGGGCAGCCGAATCGTTCCGGCATACGGCGCGGGGTTCCCGCGAGCCAGGACGGCGGAGAGCGCATCCACATCGGAGCGCTCCGGGTCGGGCAGCACTGCGGTCAACACCCGGCAGAGATTGACCTGGTAGACCGTGCCGGCCGCGATGTGGGCACGGATGCGGCGGACGCCGTCCGTATAGGCGGCGCGGTCCATGGAGCTGCGCCAGTCCGTCCGGGAGGGTCCACGCCAGGCATCGGGCGCGGGGGCGTCCGCGGCGGTGGCCGGCCGCACGTCGGCGAAGCGGGCGCAGACCACGCCCCCTTCGAAGTCGGCGGTCACCGCCCACCAACCCGCGGAATCCAGTGCCGCGGGATCGCTGGTGACATCGCGCAGGTCGGTGGCTATCAGCCCGCCGAAGCGGGCCATCGGAGCGAAATCGTGCACGTCAGTGAGTCTATGGCGGGGCACCGTCGATCGCCCGGGTCGAGCGAGCACCGCAGCACGCTGCACAAACGCGTTTTTGTACTGGCCCAGGAATCCGCTAGAGTTCAACACGTCGCCGGGACGCGAAAGCGCCCCGGAGGACAGGGAGCTCCCCGACCTGGTCTGGGAGAGCCACCCGCGGACGTAGCTCAGTTGGTAGAGCACCACCTTGCCAAGGTGGATGTCGCGAGTTCGAGTCTCGTCGTCCGCTCGATGTGGGGGATCATCCCGAGCCCCCTGCACACTCCTGGTGGAGTGGCCGAGAGGCGAGGCAACGGCCTGCAAAGCCGTCTACACGGGTTCAAATCCCGTCTCCACCTCCAAGGACGATTAGCTCAGCGGGAGAGCGCTTCCCTGACACGGAAGAGGTCACTGGTTCAATCCCAGTATCGTCCACTGACCTGGCACCATGCAGGTCCCCGCGCGATTAGCTCAGCGGGAGAGCGCTTCCCTGACACGGAAGAGGTCACTGGTTCAATCCCAGTATCGCGCACGCAGTACCCGCGGTGATCTACGAAATCCGCGGTCCCGAGGACGATTAGCTCAGCGGGAGAGCGCTTCCCTGACACGGAAGAGGTCACTGGTTCAATCCCAGTATCGTCCACCGGAAATCCAAGGGCCGGAGCGAGAAGCTCCGGCCCTTGGTGTTTGTTCAAAGGGGTGCCTCGGGGGGCAACTTCCGCGGGCAGGCGGGCAGTTCGGAGAGCGCGCAGCGTTTTTGGTGCTCTGCCCGGAAAGCCCGATGGCCGGGCATCTCCCCAGATGCCCGGCCACTCGTGCCGTCCGCCGCACCCCCGTCCCCACGGGGTTTCGGTCGGAAGTCCCCGTCCCGGGCCGCTCTCCCGGGACCGGGGCGCCGCTCAGCGCCCCAGCATTCCGACCACGGACGACGCCTGTGTGACGACGGCCTCCCAGCCGCCGAAGACCACGGCCAGGAGGAACGCCAACGGCAGCACCATGGCGACCGCGACGAGGGGATGCCGGGTGCCCGAGGGCCGGGTGCCGCCGAACGCGGTGGTGGCCCTGCGGCCCCGCGTCCGGAGGGCCGTCCGCCCCGTGCTGTCCGCCATCGAACCCGCTCCTGTCGTGATCCAGGGCGGCGGGCGTCTGACCTCGGGGGACGAGTGCTGCGCCCGCCGCTTGACCTCAAGCCTAGGTGCGCGGGAAAGGCCGGGCGTCATGCCGTCGTACCGCTTGTCGGGCCTCCAGGAGGATGATGGGGCGGGGCCCGCCGTACTCCCCTGGGTGGAGAGCGGGGAGCGGAACCCTGGGAGATCCCTGAGAGGGGCGCGCGACGCGGGGACAGGGCGCACGGCGGGCGGAGAGGATTACCGGTTGCACCGGCGTCGAAACGGTGACTTCGATCACGCGGGGCGCTCCCCCGCGCGCCGCTGCGCGGACAGCGGCGCGAAATCCGCGGCGTCCGCCGGGTCCGTCGCGCCGTCACCTTTCTTACCGTCAAATTCCGTTGAGAAAGGGATCATTGGGGCCACGCACGGGTAGCGAGGCGGCAGGGCGGAGCGAATTCCTTCCGTGTGGCGGGGATCGCGGCGGCCACCGGTAATCCGGTTACCGACGCATGCGCGGCCTCTCAGCACAGCGAGCCGTCAATCCGTAAGCTGTGCCACGTCAGACGGTTGAGCGGAGTGGGGCCTCCCCACCGCAGGCAGGGGACGGACATGGCGATGATGCGGCTCCGGCGCGAGGACCCGCGTGTCGTCGGATCGTTCCGGCTGCACCGCCGGCTCGGCGCTGGCGGGATGGGCGTGGTCTACCTCGGCTCGGACAAGCGCGGGCAGCGGGTCGCGTTGAAGGTGATCCGGCCGGATCTGGCGGAGGATCAAGAGTTCCGGTCGCGGTTCGCCCGCGAGGTCTCGGCGGCCCGACGGATCCGCGGCGGCTGCACGGCCCGGCTGGTGGCGGCCGATCTGGACGCCGACCGCCCGTGGTTCGCGACCCAGTACGTCCCCGGGCCCTCGCTGCACGACAAGGTGAACGAGGAGGGGCCGCTCTCCCCCGCGCAGGTCGCCGCCGTCGGCGCCGCGTTGTCCGAGGGGTTGCTGGCCGTCCACGACGCGGGCGTGGTGCACCGGGACCTGAAGCCGTCCAACATCCTGCTGTCGCCCAAGGGGCCGCGGATCATCGACTTCGGGATCGCCTGGGCGACCGGGGCCAGCACGCTGACGCACGTCGGGACGGCGGTCGGCTCGCCCGGCTTCCTGGCGCCCGAGCAGGTGCGCGGCGCCGCGGTGACGCCGGCCACCGACATCTTCTCGCTGGGCGCCACGCTGGCGTACGCCTGCACCGCGGACTCGCCGTTCGGGCAGGGCAGTTCGGAGGTCATGCTCTACCGCGTCGTCCACGAGGAGGCGCACCTGGCAGGGGTGCCGGACGCGCTGGCGCCGCTGCTCGCGGCGTGCCTCGCCAAGGATCCGGCGGACCGGCCCAGCACGCTGTCGCTGTCGCTGCGGCTGAAGGAGATCGCGGCCCGTGAGGCGCACGGGTTGTCGGGCGGGACGTGGGAGAACGGGCCCGGGAGCGGGGACGGTTGGGGGCGCGCCGAGCGGCGGCCGTCGGAGCGTCCGACCGGGCAGCGGGCAGAGGAGTACGCGCGGCAGCGGACGGAGCGGGGTACGGGGGGCGCGTCCGGGGGGCGGCCGCGGCCGGCCCGCCCGGCGGCGGCCAGGGAGGCGGTGGCGCGGGACTCGGCCGCGCGGGATTCGGCGGCGCGGGCGCAGGGCCCGGCGTCGGGGGCGAATCCGCGGACCGGCGGGCGCAACGGGGGGCGGGGGCCAACCTCCCGTCCTACGGGGCGAAACGGTTCGCGTCCTGCGGTGCGTACCGGCTCTGGTGGCCGGCGGCCGGGGCCGGACCGGCGGCTGCTGAGACAGCGCGTCGTGGTGTTCGTGGTGGTGACGTTGCTGGTGGCGCTGGGGATCGCGGCCGCCCAGGGGTGCCAGGGGCCGGCCCGCGGGCTGGGCGGCGAGCGGCCGGTGAGCGTGGCGTCGTATGAGGGTGGGGGCTCGGGTGCGGGTGCGGGTGCCGGTGGCCGAGTGGCTGGGGAGTTGGGTTGAGGCTGGTGGGGTCGGGGGCCTCGCGCGCTTGTGCCTCCCGTCCCTGATGCGGGATCAGGGGTGAGGCACTCCGTCGTGTTGGTTGGTGGTGGGGGTGGCTGAGGGGTGTCCCCTAGGGGGTGCGTGGGCCCCCTGCGGAGCCACAACTGGTTTGGGGGTGGGGGTTATTCCGTGTGAAGGCGCGGCGTGGGGCTGTTTCGCGGGTGGGGCGGGGCCGGGCGGTCCATGGGTGAGGACGGCTGGGCGTTCCGCGGCGGGGCGGGGCCGGGTGTTCCGTAGGCGGGCGAGGCCGGGCAGGGTCCATGCATGGGGAAGGCTGGGCGTTCCGTAGGCGGGCGAGGCCAGGCGGGGTCGATGCGTGGGGAAGGCTAGGCGTTCCGCAGGTGGGCGGGCCGGGCGATCCATGTGTGGGGAAGGTCAGGCGTTGCGTGGGTGGGCGAGGCCGGGCGATCCATGCGTGGGTGGGGCCGGGTGGTGCGTGGGTGGGGTGTTGGGTTACTTCGTGGGTGGGTGGGGGGCGGTGACCGCGTAGAAGGAGACTGCGGCGGCGGCGCCTACGTTGAGGGAGTCGATGCCGTGGGCCATGGGGATGCGGACCCATGCGTCGGCGGCGCGGAGGGCGCCCGAGGTGAGGCCGCCGCCCTCCGCGCCGAGCATGAGGGCGACGCGTTCGAGGGTGTGCGGGGCCGCCTCGTTGAGGTCGGTGGCGCCTTCGGCCGGGGTCAGGGCGAGCAGGCGGAAACCGGCCTCCCGTACGGCGGACAGGTCGCGCGGCCAACTCTCCAACCGGGCGTAGGGGACGGAGAACACCGCGCCCATGGAGACCTTCACCGAGCGGCGGTAGAGGGGGTCGGCGCAGTCCGGGGAGAGGAGGACCGCGTCCATCCCGAGGGCGGCGGCGCTGCGGAAGATGGCGCCGATGTTGGTGTGGTCGTTGACCGCCTCCATGACCGCGATCCGGCGGGTGCCGGCGAGGAGTTCGGCGGCGGTGGGCAGCGGTTTGCGCTGCATCGAGGCGAGGGCGCCGCGGTGCACGTGGTAGCCCGTCACGCGCTCGGCGAGGTCCGGGCTGACGGCGTAGACCGGGGCCGGGACCTCGTCGATGACGTCGCGCATCACGTCGACCCACTTGGACGAGAGGAGCATCGAGCGCATTTCGTAACCGGCGTGCCGGGCGCGGCGGATGACCTTCTCGCCCTCGGCGATGAAGAGTCCTTCGGCCGGTTCGCGCCGGCGGCGCAGCTCGACGTCGGTGAGGTCGGTGTAGTCGCGCAGCCGCGGGTCGTCCGGGTCCTCGACGGTGATGATTTCTGCCACGGGGAGAGGGTGCCTTGTCGGTGTCGGAGTGCCAAGGGGCGGGCGCGCGGGGGCTATTCGGCGACGGAGGCGGGCGGGGTGAGGCCGACCACGTCGCCGACGACGATGACGGCGGGCGGGCGGACACCCTCGGCCCGTACGGTCTCGCCGAGGGTGGCGAGGGTGGCGTCCACGCGGCGCTGGGCGGCGGTGGTGCCCTCCTGGACGACGGCGGCGGGGGTGTCGGCGGAGCGGCCGCACGCTATGAGCTTGGCGGCGATGGCGCCGCTGTTCTCCACGCCCATGAGGATGACGAGGGTGCCGCGCAGCTTGGCGAGCGCCGGCCAGTCGACCAGGGAACGCTCGTCGTCGGGGGCGACATGGCCGCTGACGACGGTGAACTCGTGGGCCACCCCGCGGTGGGTGACGGGGATGCCGGCGGCGCCGGGGACGGAGATGGTGCTGGAGATGCCGGGGACGACGGTGCAGGGGATGCCGGCCTCGGCGAGCGCCTGGGCCTCCTCCATGCCGCGGCCGAAGACGAACGGGTCGCCGCCCTTGAGGCGGACCACGGCCTTGCCGGCCTTGGCGTGCTCGATGAGGGCGTTGTTGATGGCCTCCTGGGCCATGAAGCGGCCGTACGGGATCTTCGCGGCGTCGATCACCTCGACGTGCGGCGGGAGTTCGGCGAGCAGGTCGCGCGGGCCGAGCCGGTCGGCGATGACGACGTCGGCCTCGGCGAGCAGGCGGCGGCCGCGGACGGTGATCAGGTCGGGGTCGCCGGGGCCGCCGCCGACCAGCGCCACCGAGGGGGTGTGCGGGCGGCGGTGGTGCGGGGCGGCGAGGCTGCCGTCGCGCAGGCCCTCGACGATGGCGTCGCGGACGGCGGCGGAGCGGCGCGGGTCGCGGCCGGTGAGGACGGCCACGGTGACGCCCTCGCTGCGGCCGGTGGCCGGGGTCCAGGCGGTGGCGGCCTCGGCGTCGTCGGAGCGGACCGCCCAGACGCGGCGTTCCTCGGCCTCCTGGGAGGCGGCGGCGTTGGCCTCGGGGTCGTCGGTGGAGATCAGCGCGTACCAGGCGCCGTCGAGGTCGCCGGGGCGGTAGCGGCGGCGTTCCCAGCGCAGTTCGCCGGTGTCGGCCATGGCTTCGACGGAGGCGGTGGCGGACGGGGAGATCAGCAGCACGTCGGCGCCGGCGGCGAGCAGCGCGGGCAGGCGGCGCTGGGCGACCTGGCCGGCGCCGAGGACGACCACGCTACGGCCGGAGAGCCGCAGTCCGACGGGGTAGGCGACGTGTTCGGCGGCGGGCTCGGCCATGGTGGTGTGGCTCCTCGTGGAGTGGTGCGAGTTCGACGACCGTGTCAGTCGCTGCGGCGCCGGAGCGGCTGAGAGGGGGACGGCCGAGGGGGACGTACGGCCCCGGCCCACAGCCTATGGGGCTGCGGGCCGGGGGTCATGCGGGGGCGGCCGGGTATCGGCCGGGCCCCGGTGTTCAGCTCTTTTCGGTGACCCCGGCGGCGTCGAAGGTGGCGACCTCGTGCATGGCGCGGGCGGCGCTCTGCACGACGGGGAGGGCGAGCAGGGCGCCGGTGCCCTCGCCGAGCCGCAGGTCGAGGTCGACCAGCGGGCGCAGGCCGAGCTTGTTGAGCGCGGCGACGTGGCCGGGCTCGGCGCTGCGGTGGCCGGCGATGCAGGCGGCCAGCGCCTCGGGGGCGATGGCCCGGGCGACCAGGGCGGCGGCGCCGGCGCTGACGCCGTCCAGGATCACCGGGGTGCGCAGCGAGGCGCCGCCGAGGATCAGGCCGACCATGGCCGCGTGCTCCAGGCCGCCGAGGGCGGTGAGGATGCCGATCGGGTCGGCCGGGTCCGGCTGGTGGAGCTCCAGGGCGCGGCGGACCACCTCGACCTTGCGGGCGTGCGTCTCGTCGTTGATGCCGGTGCCGCGGCCGGTGACCTCGGTCGGGTCGACGCCGGTGTAGGCGGCGATCAGGGCGGCCGAGGCGGTGGTGTTGGCGATGCCCATCTCGCCGGTCAGCAGCGCCTTGTTGCCGGCCGCGACGAGGTCGCGGGCGGTCTCGATGCCGACCTCGATGGCCTTGAGGGCGTCCTCCTGGGTCATCGCCGGGCCCTGGGTGAAGTCGGCGGTGCCGGGGCGGACCTTGCGGGGCAACAGGCCGGGGGTGGCCGGGAGTTCACCGGCGACGCCGACGTCGACGACGCAGACCTCGGCGCCGACCTGGTTGGCGAAGGCGTTGCAGACCGCGCCGCCGCCCAGGAAGTTGGCGACCATCTGGCCGGTGACCTCCTGGGGCCAGGGGGTCACGCCCTGGGCGTGCACGCCGTGGTCACCGGCGAAGATCGCGACCGCGGCCGGCTCCGGGATGGGCGGCGGGCACTTGCGGGACAGGCCGCAGAGCTGCGCGGAGATGATCTCCAGCATGCCGAGCGCGCCGGCCGGCTTGGTCATCCGCTTCTGCCGCTCCCACGCCTCGCCGAGCGCCTTGGCGTCCAACGGGCGGATGCCGGCGAGGGTTTCCTGGAGGAGGTCGTGCGGGTCCTCGCCCGGGAGGGCGCGGCGGCCGTAGGTCTCCTCGTGGACGACCCAGGACAGCGGGCGGCGCTTGGACCAGCCGGCCTGGAGGAGCTCGGGGTCGTCGGGGAACTCGTCGACGTAGCCGACGCAGAGGTAGGCGACGACTTCGAGGTGTTCGGGCAGGCCCAGTTCGCGGACCATCTCCCGCTCGTCGAAGAAGCTGACCCAGCCGACGCCCAGGCCCTCGGCGCGGGCGGCGAGCCAGAGGTTCTCGACGGCGAGCGCGGAGGAGTACGGGGCCATCTGCGGCTGGGTGTGCCGGCCGAGGGTGTGCCGGCCGCCGCGGGTGGAGTCGGCGGTGACGACGATGTTCACCGGCGTTTCGAGGATCGCCTCGATCTTCAGCTCGCGGAACTGCTTGGCGCGGGCCTTGGGCAGCGACTGGGCGTACGCCTCGCGCTGCCGCATGGCGAGCTCGTGCATCTTGGCGCGGGTCTCGTCGGACCGGATGACGACGAAGTCCCAGGGCTGGGAGTGGCCGACGCTGGGCGCGGTGTGGGCCGCCTCCAGGACGCGCAGCAGGACCTCGTTGGGGATCGGGTCGGGGCGGAAGCCGTTGCGGATGTCGCGGCGTTCGCGGATGACGCGGTGGACGGCGGCGCGCTCGGAGTCGTCGTAGGCGGCCGCGGGGGCGGTCGCCGGCTCGGGCTCCGCGGCGGGGGCCTGGCCCTCGTCGGCGGGGTGCGCGTCGTCGCCCTCGACGTGCTCGACGAACTGGGCGTCGTCCTGCGCGTGCGGGCGGTCGTCGGCCTCGGCCGGGACGAGCGGATCGGGGGTGGGAGCCTGCGGGGCCTCGGCGGCGGGCTCCTGCGGGGTGGCTTCGGCGGCGGCCGGGACGGGGTCCGGCTCGTCGGTGGCCTGGGCCGGGATCTGGGGGGCGGCGGCCGGCGCCTCGGGGGCGGTGGTCTCGTCGGCGGCCTCGGGCTGCGCGGGGGCCTCAGTCGGAGCGACGTCGGCGGCCTCGGGCTGCGCCGTCGGCTGCGCGTCGGCCGGGGCGGCCGGCGGCTGCGCGGGCTCCGCGGCCGGCTGTTGGGCCTCGGCGTCCGCGTCCGCGGTGGGCTGCGACTGGCCGGCTGCGTCCTGGGGTTGGGCCTCGGGCGTCTCTATTACGGGCTGTTGGGCGGCCGGTTGGGCGTCGGCCTCGGTGGCGTCCGTGGGGGTCGGCGCGGCCTCGGTGGACTGCTGGTCGGCGGCGGGCTGTGGGGCCTCGGCGGCGGGCTGTTCGGGCTGTTGAGCCGGCTGTTCCGGGGCGTCGGCGGGCTCGGTGGCCTCGACGGTGGCCTCGGGGGCCGGTGCTTCCGCGGCCTCGGGGGTGGGCTGCGGGGCGGTGGCCGCCTCGGGCTGCGGCTGGTCCGGGGCGGGGGCCGGTGCCTGGTCCGCGGGGGCGTCGGCCGGCTGTGGAGCGGCGGGCTGCTCGGCCGGTTCCGCGGGGGCCGGGGCGGGCTCGGCGACCGGCGGCTGGCCGGCGGCCTCGGGGGCGGGCGCCTGAGCCGCCGCCTCGGGCTGCTGCGGTGCGGCCGGGACGGGGTCCTGGGCGGCCGGGACGGTGTCGGCGGCGGGCTGCTCGGGGGTCGGCTGGGGCTGGGCCTGCGGGGCGGCGGGCTCGGCGGCGTCGACGTGCTGGGCGGCGGCGGCCTGCTGAGCGGCGTCGACCGCCGGTTCTGCGGCCGCGGCCGGGGCCGCAGTTGGGGCCGGGGCCTCGGTCTGGGGCGACGGCTGCTCGGCGGGGGCCGGAGCGGCGGTGGCCTCGGGGGCGCCGGCCTCCGTGGGGGCCTCCACCGGAGCACCCTGCTCGGCCGGAGCGTCCTGGGTGGCGACACCGGTCGCGTCCACGACGACGGGAGCGGCGGCACCCTCGGCACCGTCGACGGCCTCAGGGGCGACGGTCTCCACCGCCGGCTCCTGCTGCGGCTGTTCCGTGGGCATCTCCTGCGGCTGCTCCGCCTGCACGGACTCGGCCTGCTGCATCTGCTCCGCCGCCGCCTGCGCCACCGCGGCCTGCTCGGCCGGCAGTTGCTCGGCGGGGGGCTGCTCAACGGACGGCTGCTCGGCCGGCAGGTGTGCGGCCGGCGGCTGCTCGGTGGGCAGCGCACCACCTTGGACGTCGGGCTGAACGTTCGGCTGGATGCCCGCCTGGACATCCTCCTGGGCGTCCTGCGGCACCGGTGCGACCGGCGGCTGGGCCTGCGAACCGGGGCCCTGCGGCGCCTGGTTGGCGGGCGCCTGGACCTCCGGCGTCGGGCCCTGCGGCGCGAGCGCATCCACCGCGGCCTGGGCGGGCGCCTCCGGCCACGGCTGCGCCTGGACCGGCGCGTGGGAAGGAATCTGGCCCAACTGCGGCCCGGGCAACGGGCCTTGCCCCGCGGCCCCGTAGGACTGCTCGGCGTACGCCTGCCCCACGTAGGGCTGCTGGCCGGGCGTCGGCAGCGGTGCGGCCGGCGGGGTCTGGTGGGCGGCGGCCTCGGGCGCGACGGGCTGCGGGGAGGGCTGGCCGGGCGCCGCACCGTCGGCAACGGGCTGCGCGGCGGCGGGCTGCGGCTCCACGGGCTGGCCCTCGGCGGGCTGCGGGAGCGGCTGGGCGGTCTCGACGGGGGCGTCGAGGTACTCGGGGCCGGGGGCCGCGGCGGCCTGGCGGGCGGCCTGCTGGGGCGCCTCCGCGGGGCCGCGGTCGGCCAGCGAGCGGACCACGCCGCCGGTCGCGTCCGGGACCGGCGGGCCCATGTGGAGCGGGCGGCGGGGCGCGGCGGCACCGCGGGCGCGAGCCGGCTGCTGGGGCGCGGCGGGCGGCGGGACGCGGACGGCGCCGAGGTCGACGGAACCGGAATCCCGGCCGCCGGTCTCGTGGTCGCCGACCGGGGCGGCCACCGGTTCGTAGGCGGCGGGGGCGCCGGTGGCGGGGTCGTACGGTGCGGCCGGCTGCGGCGGTACGGCCTGCGGCTGCGGGAGTTGCTGCGCGGGCTGCGGCGTCTGCTGGGCGCCCTGCTCGCTCCAGGCGCCCTGGGCGCCCGGCATCAGCAGGTCGTCCTCCTCGACGGCGCCGTCACCGGGGCCGAGGTAGGGGTAGTCGCCGGGGTGCTGGGCGGAGCCGGGGTCGGCAGGGGCGGGAACGGCCTGCGGCTGCCCCCGGTGTCCGCCTGCGCTCTCCGGCTGTCCCTGGCCCGGGACCTGGCCGGTGTCGGTCATGCGTACCCCTCGCCCACTGCTAGTGCTCCTTCCAACCGCTCGTGCGACGCGCCGACCGGTGCGCACCGACGCCCCAATAGCGAGAACGAGCGAGCACGCCTCCCGGCACGTCCGCCCTCAAGAGCTTCATTTTCGTCCAAAACCACGGCAAATTCGGGATATTGGCGTACGAAGCCGAACGCGGAACGGCGGCGCAACGATCCGCCAGCCTACCCCGCGCGGGTGCTCTTCCTGGTCACGGGTGAGGAACGCGATAGCCGCTCAGCAAAAACACCACAGCGCGTTCACGTTCGACCCAAACGGAAGTGTCCAGTTCTACCGACTGGAGAAGGGCGCACTCGACTTCGTAACCGCCGTCGGCGAGCGCGCGGCCCAGTTCCTCGGCCTCGTCGCGGGTGGCGGCGTGGGTGACGATCCGTTCGGGGCGGCGGGCCGCGCAGGCGGTGACCACGGCCACTCCCCCGGCGCCGATCCGCACCACGTCGGGCTCGGGGAGGTCCTCCAGGATCTGCGGCGCGCGGCCCTGCACGGCCTGGAGTTGGACGCCGTGCCGGCGGGCCAGGGCGGCGGCGCGGTCGCAGGCGTCGGGGTCGGCATCGACCGCGATGACCGCGGCGCCGAACCGCGCGGCCTCCACCGCCGCGGCCCCGCTGCCGGAGCCGATGTCCCAGACCAGGTCGCCCATCCGCGGCCCGAGGCGGGCGAGTTGGGCGGTGCGCAGTGGGACGGACTCGCCCTCGCCGAGCGCCCCTCCGTAGGCGCGGGCCGGAAGTCCCCAGCCGCGCGGGCCCGTCGGGTAGCCGACCTCATGGCCGGCGAGCCAGCCGGTGCCCTGTGCGGCGGCGCCGGCGGGCGAACCTCCCACGACGATCACGACGTTGGGGTCGCGCCATACGTGGTCGGCGACCTTGTCGGATGTGAGGACGGTCACCCGTTCCCGTTCGGTGCCGAGGTCCTCGCAGATGACGAAGGTGCGGTGCACGCCGTCCAGGAGGAGGGCGAGTTCGGCGGGGCCGGCGCCGGGCGAGGTGAGCACCGCGACCTTGGGGTGGGCGCGGCAGACGTTGACCGCGCGGCGCAGGTCGCGGCTGTGGGCGACGACGATCTGGGCGTCGTCCCAGGGCATGCCGGCCCGGGCGAAGGCGGCGGCGACGGAGGAGACGGCCGGCACCACCTCGACCTCCAGGCCGTACTCGGGGGCGCGCAGGGTGCGCACGACGCCGAAGAAGCCGGGGTCGCCGTCGGCGAGGACGACGGCGGTGCCGCGGTGCTGGGCGATGCGGCGGGCGGCCAGGGTGACGCTGCCGAGCCGGATCCGTTCGGCGGCCGGCGGGACCTCGGGCAACGCGAGGTGGTGGGCGGCGCCGGCGACCAGGGTCGCGGCGCCGAGGGCGGCGCGGGCGACTGCGGTCAGCGGAGAGCCGTCCCATCCGATCACCGTGACCCGGTCGGCCATGCTGGTCTGTCTCCTGGGGGCTGGTGGGGTTTCCGGGGGGCGGCTGGCGGGCGCGGCGGCCGGCCTGCGGGGGCGCTGCGGGGTGCGGGTCCGCGCTGGTGAGGGCGGGCCCGGCCGGTGTCCGGCAGGCCGAGGGTACCGCGAGGGTGGCGGGCGGGAGGTGGCGCGGGGTCAGTTCCACTCGGGGTAGGCGAAGCCGTTGGCGTCGACCATCTGGGGCGGGAGCCCGTCGAGGTCCTCGGGGAGCAGGCTCCAGACGATCTGGTCCGTGCGGAGGTCGGTCCAGGTGCCGTCCTCGGCGCGGTTCCGGGCTATGCAGGCGTTGCGCAGCACGCCCTCGCTGATGCAGCCGATCTTCTGGGCGACCTGTTGGGAGGCGGTGTTGCCGGCGGCGGTGCGCAGCTCCAGGCGCTCGAACTTCTGGTCCTGGAAGAGCCAGCGGGCGGTGGCGAGGGCGGCCTCGGAGGCGTATCCCTCGCCGCGGGCCCAGGAGGCGACGATGTAGGAGAGTTCGGTGGAGCGAACGCGCCAGTTGGTGCGGCTGAGTTGGATGATGCCGACGAGGCGCTGGGTGAGGAACTCGGTGACCGCGAGGTCCAGGCCGCGGCCCGCGATGCGTTCGGTGGGGGCGTATCTGGTGATCCAGGCGCGGGCGGCGTCCTCGGAGTACGGCTGGGGCACCGCGGTCCAGGCGGCGATGAGTTCGTCGTCCATCATCGCGGCCAGGGCGGGGGCGTCGTCCTCGTCGAGCGGGCGCAGCACCAACCGGTCCGTGCTGAGGGAGATGTCCGGGAAGGTGGATGTCATGCCGATGCTCCAACGCCGTTGACTGGGTGCTCCCGAACGTCGCGCGGGCCGTGTGCACCGCGCGGCCGGGGCCGTCCTGACCGTCTTTGAATGCACCAGCATGCAGCATCGGCCGGCGGGCGTGCCACGCGCGGGCGGGCGGGGGCGCGGGGTGGGGCGGGCGGGGGCCACTGACCAGTCCCGCCCACCCCCCGAAGGGGGGTGGGCGGCGGGGAAAAAACAGGAGGCGCGGGTGGGCGGCGGGCTATAAGGGGACGGCCCACCCGCCCCGTAGGCGTCAGCCCTTAACCCTTAACCGGGCCGAAGGCCGGAATGACCGAGCCGTCCTTGTACTTGTCCTCGATGAACTTCTTGACCTCGTCGGAGTTGAGGAGCTTGGCCAGCTTCTTCACCCGCGGGTCGTCCTCGTTGCCCTTCTTGACGGCGAGGAAGTTGGCGTAGGGGTTGCCCTTCGCCTTCTCCAGGGCGAGGGCGTCCTTGGAGGGCTTGAGGTGGGCGCCGACCGCGAAGTTGCCGTTGATGACGGCGGCTTCGACGTCGGCCAGGCGCGGCGCGGTCTGCGCGGCCTCCAACTCGGTGATCTTGATGCCCTTGTTGTCCTTGACGTCGGTCAGCTTGGCGTCGGAGCCGACGCCCGGCTTGAGGGTGATAACGCCGTTGTCGGCGAGCAGCTTGAGCGCGCGGCCCTCGTTGGACGGGTCGTTGGGGACCGAGACGGTGTCGCCGGCCTTGAGGTCGGAGAGCTTGTGGATCTTGTTGGAGTAGACGCCCAGCGGCTCGATCTCGACGTTGACGACCGGGACGATGTGGGTGCCGTTCTCCTTGTTGAAGGTGTCCAGGAACGGCTTGTGCTGGAAGAAGTTGGCGTCGACCTGGCCGTCGTCGGTGACCTTGTTGGGCATCTTGTAGTCGTTGAACGTCTTCACGACCAACTTGAGGCCGACCTGCGGCGCCAGCTTGTCCTTGACGTAGTCGAGGATCGTGGCGTGTGGGGTGGGGCTGGCGGCGATGACGAGCGGGGCGTTCTTGTCGTTCTTGTCGCCGCTCGCGGTGGCGTCGGAGGGGGCGCTGCACGCGCTCGCGCCGAGCGCGACGGCGGAGGCGGCGGCTATCGCCACGGTGATCTTGATGGTGTTACGCACGAAGAGTGCCTCTTTCTTGTGCACACGGGGTCCGTGTGGGCTTCGCCCGGCAAAGGGTCCGGGCTTGCGGGTGACGCGGATGCTACGGGGTGCTGCCCGGGGTCAGGCAGCCTCGGTGACCGGCGCCGGCTCCTCGGTGCGGACCCGGCGCAGGCCGACCCGCAGGGAGGAGGCCCGGGCGCCGCGGCGGGCGAGCCGGCGGACGATCAGGTCGCCGAGCAGCTGGACGACGGTGACGATGACGATCAGCTCGACCACGGTGATGATCATGAGCGAGGTCTCGTACTGCTGGTAGCCGTAGGTGTAGGCGAGGTTGCCGAGTCCGCCGCCGCCGACCGCACCGGCGATCGCCGAGTAGCCGATCAGCGTGATGACGGTGGTGGTGACGGCGGCGATCAGGGCCGGCAGCGCCTGCGGGAGCAGCACCTTGAAGATGATGGTCCAGGTGCCGCCGCCCATCGCCTGGGCGGCCTCGACCAGCCCGTTGTCGACCTCCCGCAGCGCGGCCTCGACGAGGCGGGCGAAGAACGGGATGGCCGCGATGGCCAGCGGGACCACGGCGCCGGTCGGGCCGATGGAGACGCCGACGACGAGCCGGGTGAAGGGGATCAGCACCACGATCAGGATCAGGAACGGGAAGGACCGCCCGATGTTCACGACCGCGCCGAGGGCCTTGTTCACCACGACGTTCTGGAGCAGGCCGCCGCGGACGGTCAGGTGCAGCAGGACGCCGACGGGGATGCCGATGAGGACCGCGTAGAACGTGGACCACCACACCATGAAGAGGGTGTCGAGGGTGGCGTCGGACAGCAGCGGCTGCATGTCGTTCCAGCTCACTGGGCACCTTCCTTCTGGAGCGGGGTGGTGGACGTCGGGTCGGCGTCCTCGCCGACGACGTCCACCTGGAGGCCCTGCTCGCGCAGGAAGCCGATGGGCACGACGTTGTCCTCGAAGCGGCCGGGCAGCTCGATGCGCATCCGGCCGACCTGCTTGCCACCGATGGTGTCCATGGCGGCACCGAGGATGGAGACGTCGACGTTGTAGGTGCGGGCCAGCTCGGAGATGACCGGGCGGGTGGCGGCCGAGCCGTGGAAGGTGACGTCGACGACGGTGCGGTCCTCGGCGGAGGGCTCGCCGCCGACCGGGAACAGCTCCCGGGCGAGCTCGGAGCCGGGGGTGGCGAGGAGATCGGCGACGGTGCCCTGCTCGACGATCCGGCCGCCCTTCATCAGCGCGGCGGAGTCGCAGATGGTCTTGACGACGTCCATCTCGTGCGTGATGAGGACGACGGTCAGGCCGAGCTGCCGGTTGAGGTCGCGCAGCAGCGTCAGGATGGAGCGGGTGGTCTCCGGGTCGAGGGCGCTGGTGGCCTCGTCGGAGAGCAGCACCTTGGGGTCGCCGGCCAGCGCGCGGGCGATGCCGACGCGCTGCTTCTGGCCGCCGGAGAGCTGGGCGGGGTAGGCGTGGGCCTTGTCGGCGAGGCCGACCAGGTCCAGCAGCTCCAGGGCCTTGCGGGCGCGGTCGCGGCGGGAGACCTTGAGGATCTCCAGCGGCAGTTCGACGTTGTCCTGGACGGTGCGCGAGGACAGCAGGTTGAAGTGCTGGAAGACCATGCCGATGTGGCTGCGCGCGGCGCGCAGCGCGGCATTGGCGCGCTGGCCCCGTCCGCCGAGGGCGGTGAGGTCCTGACCGGCCACGGTGACCGTGCCGGAGGTGGGGCGCTCCAGGAGGTTGAGGCAGCGGATGAGGGTGGACTTACCGGCGCCGCTCTGACCGATGACGCCGTACACCTCGCCCTCGCGGACGTGTAGGTCGACGCCGTCCAGGGCGGTGACCTCGCGGCCTCCGGATCGGTAGACCTTGGTCAGGCCCGTTGTGGTGATCACAGGGAATTCCGTCACTGTCGAGTGCTCGGCGGCTGGCCCGCCGGGCACGGGGCATTCTGGCGAGTGCGGCAGGGGAAAACGGGGAGCGTCGAAGGGCACGGGGGCCCGGCTCCTGGTTCCGGTGACGCGGGGCGGCCGAAGGGCGCGTGCTGCGTCGTCCGGCTCATGGCGGAAGGCTCGCTTCGGGGCGCGAGGCGTAAGGCGGGGGCCCTCAGCGGTCACACATTCGACACATGCAACGAGCACCGGGCATGAGGAATGCCTCGGTCGCGGGGGTGCGGCGGCTCGTCGTGGTCATGGCGGTCAGTAAACCAGACGGCGGTGTGGCCGAATCAAGCCTGTCCGCATAACGGACAGCGCCGCTCGTCCCGTGGACCGGGCCGCCGGAGCCGGACGATCTCGGTGCGGTCGCCGGTGGCCTGGGCGGATGTCGCCGGGGGCGCGGGGCCCGGCGACCAGGCCGGCGGGCGGGGGCGGTGCGGGCTGTGGCCAACACCACGGTCGGCGGGCCGGCCGCCCACCGAACGACGTGCCGGCAGCGGGCCGGCGCCGGGCCGCGGACCACGGCGGGGCCGGACGCGGCGGGCCGCCCGGCGCCGATTAGCATCGGGCCCATGCCCCACAACCCCACGGCGCGCGGCCGCCTCGCCCGGAGGCCGCGGTGATCGATGCGCTGATGCTCGCGGTCGGCGTGACCGCTGTCGCGCTGGCCGCCTGGTGCGGCTTGGCCGCGTACCGCAACGAGCCCACCAAGGACTGGCACTTCATCGGCATGGCCGTGGTGTCCCTGCTGTGCCTCGTCCAACTGGTCATCTCCCTCGTGCAGTTGGCGCGCGGGCAGCACCCGGACAAGGGCACCGCGCTGTTCCTGGCGTATCTGATCGGGGCGGCCGCGTGCGTGCCGGCGACCGGGCTCATGTCGCTCTCCGAGCGGACCCGGTGGGGCTCGGCGACCGTCGCCGCGGGCTCCGTGGTGCTGGCGGTTTTGGAAGTACGGCTCTTCGACATCTGGGGAGGCGGCAGTGCCTGAGGCTGCCCCGAAGACCACCGCGGCAAAGGCCGCGCAGCGGACCACGGACCGGGATCCGGGCACGAGGCTGGGCGCCGGCCCGGGGCGGCTGCTGGTCACCGTCTACGGCGTCTTCACCGTGGCCGCCGCGTCCCGCTCGCTCTACCAACTGCTCGCCCAGTTCGACCGCGCGCCGCTGGCGTACCTGCTGTCGGCCCTCTCCGCGCTGATCTACGGCTTCATCACCTTCTCGCTGGTGCGCGGCGGCGAGGTGGCCCGGCGGGCGGCGATCGTCTGCTGCGCGCTGGAGATCCTCGGGGTGGTGGGCATCGGCACCTGGACGCTGGTGGATCCGGCGGCGTTCGCGGACTCCACGGTCTGGTCGTACTACGGCATGGACTACCTCTTCATCCCGGTCGCGCTGCCGGTCACCGGTCTGATGTGGCTGCGCCGGGCCCGCACCGCGCAGGACTGACCGCCTGGAAGATCCTCCGGGCCCGCCCGTGGTGCGGGCCCGGTGACGGCGTCACGGCGCGGCGGTGAGCTCCTTCTCCAGCGTGATCAGGCTGAGCCGGCGGGTCAGTTGCTCGGTGCCGACGGGGGCGTAGCCGTGGTCGCGGTAGAGGCGGAGGTTGGCCTCGCTGCGGTGGCCGGTGAACAGGCGGTAGCGCTTGGCGGCCCGCTCCGTCGCGAGCCGCTGCTCGACGGCGGCCAGCAACCGTCCGCCGAGCCCGTGCCGCTGGAGCCGGGGGTGCACGATCAACTTGCCGATCTTCGCGGTGCCGTCGGCGTCGACGGTGCCGCGCACCGAGCCGACCACCTCCCGGCCGAGTCTGGCCACCATGACGCAGCCGTCGGCGAGTTCGGCGCGCAGCGAGTCCAGGGTCTGGGTCAAAGGCTCGATCCCGTAGTCGTCGTAGAGCGCGGCCTCGGACTGGTAACAGAGGTATTGGAGTTTGAGGATCTGCTCGGCGTCGTCGTCGGTCGCCGTCGAGATCGTCACGCTCGTGCCCATGCGCGTGTGCCTCCCCATTTGGTTCGATGTCCGCTGCGGTTCGCTGTCCGCTTCCGGACTCCCCGGACTGCGGCCGCGGCAATCTCCGCGGTGAGCATTCTGCGCGGGCATATGGGACAAGCGGAACGGACCGGCGCCAAGCTCCCCTGTGACATTCCCAACTCAGATGAGTAAGCGGGGAGATGGGGGCCGGCGCCGGTCCGGGGCGTCGGGCGGGTCAGTGCCGGCGGAACTCCTCGGCGGCGACCAGCGCGGTGTCCGGGTTGTCCGAGAACAGGCCGTCGATGCCGGTGGCGAAGAGCGCCTTGAAGTACGGGAGCGCATTGCCGTAATCGCCCGGGTTCTTACCGACCCGGAAGTCCAGCGGCAGGAAGCTGTTCTCGTTCCGCACGGTGTACGGGTGGACGACCAGGCCCGCCGCGTGCGCGTCGCTGACCAGGGTGGTGGGCTTGCCCAACTTGCCCTTGTCGTCCTGGGCGATGATCTGCGGCAGCCAGGGGCCGATGCCCTGGGCGAAGCCGGCGATCCACTTGAGCCCCGCGGGCTTGAGCAGGTCGGCGGTGGTGCGCGGGTCGCCGGCCTCGACGAAGTCCCAGGGTCGGACGGACGGCTCGTCGAGCAGGACGACCTTCGGGCACTTCACGCCCAGTTCACCGAGGCGCTTGAGGCTGCTGGGCTCGAAGGACTGCAGGAAGTTCGGGGCGTGGGCGGTGTGTCGGCCGTACCGGCGCAGCAGCTTGGCGAGCCGCTCCTCCAGGCCCAGGCCCAGCTTGCGGAAGTAGGTGGGGTGCTTGGTCTCGATGTGCAGCCAGACCGGGCGGCCGCGCTCGCGCCCCTTCTTCTCGGCCCAGCGCAGGGCCTCTTCGAAGGTGGGTATCTCCCAGACGCCGTTGTAGAGGGTGTTGTGCTGGCGGACGTCCGGTATGCGCTCCTTGGCGCGCAACGTCTTGATCTCGGCGAGCGTGAAGTCCTCGGTGAACCAACCGGTGATCTTCTTGCCGTCGATGGTCTTGGTCGTCCGGCGGCCGGCGAACTCCGGGTGGTCCGCGACGTCCGTGGTGCCGCTGATGTCGGGCTCGTGCCGCAGGATCAGGTGCCCGTCCTTGGTGGGGACGAGGTCACCGGCCTCGATGACGTCCGCGCCCATGTCGAGGGCGAGTTGGTAGGAGCCGAAGGTGTGCTCGGGGCGGTAGCCGCTGGCGCCCCGGTGGCCGACGACCAAGGGGAACGGCAGCTTCGCGGGCCGCCCCGCGGGCGTCGACCGGGCCGCCGGCGCCGCGGCGGACTCCGTCCGGCCGGCCGCGTTCGCCTGCCCCGCACCGGCCAGTACGGCCGCCCCCGCGCCCAAGGCGGCGGCTCCCAGTACCGTCCGCCGCCCCGGCTCGTGCCGCTTCTCCATGCCCGCGCTCCTTGCTGTCCGTTGCGCCCCTGCCGGGCCCGGTGACGTCCCGGCCCGGCAGGTTCTGTGCTTGACTCTCGGCCTCTCGGCTGCCCAGGAAGGCGTCGCTGACACCCCTCCCGGAAAGCCCCCTGATCGTAAGCACGGACGGGTGAGGTCGGGGAGACGTCCGGGAGGACTGTGGGGAACATGGACGTAACGCACGTCAACTCTGCGTATCGGCCCGGTGAACCCGATGTGCGCGCGGGAGTGACTCACGAGTATGGTCCTGGGCTGCAGAGTGCTGTGCGCCCCTTGAACCTGACCAGCCACGACCCGGAGGACCCGTTGTCCCGCATTGTGCTGAAGGCGATTCTCGGACTCGTGATGCGCGTCCTGTTCCGTCCGAAGGTCGAGGGACTGGAGCGGATCCCCGGGACCGGGCCGGTGATCCTGGCCGGCAACCACGTCACGTTCATCGACTCGATGTTCCTGACGCTGGTGGTCAAGCGGCCGGTGTACTTCATCGGCAAGGACGAGTACGTCACCGGCAAGGGCCTCAAGGGCCGGCTGATGGCCTGGTTCTTCACCTCCGCCGGGATGATCCCGGTGGACCGGGACGGCGGGCACGGCGGCGTCGCGGCACTGATGACCGGCCGCCGCATCCTGGACGAGGGCCACGCCTTCGGCATCTACCCGGAGGGCACCCGCTCCCCCGACGGCCGCCTCTACCGCGGCCGGACCGGCATCGCCCGGCTCGCGCTGATGACCGGCGCCCCGGTCGTCCCGTTCGCCATGATCGGCACGGACAAGGTGCAGCCCGGCGGCAAGGGCCGCCCGCACATCGCCCCGGTGACCGTGCGCTTCGGCGAACCGCTGGACTTCTCCCGCTACGAGGGCATGGACCGGGACCGCTACGTCCTGCGCGCCGTCACCGACGAGGTGATGAGCGACGTGATGGAGCTGTCCGGTCAGGAGTACGTCGACGTGTACGCCACGAAGGCGCGCACGGCCGCCTGAAACCCCGCCCACGCACTCGCGCCGAGGGCCCCGTCCGCTCAACGGACGGGGCCCTCGGCGTCGTTGCGCCCGGGGCGGCTACCGACGGGCGGTCAGCACGGCACCCGGAAGCCGCCGGGCGCCCGCTCTCCCCCGATGTCGACGGTCAGCGCGGTGCGCAGCGCCGCCTCCGCCCGCGGGACCAGGCTGCCGTCGGCGGCGAGGAGTTGCTGGTGCTCGGCGACGGATCCGATGCGGGCGCCGGGGAGATGGGCGTTCTTGGCCGTGACGCGGTCCCGTTCGGCCGGCGACAGCCGCTGCCTGGCGCGGACATAGGCGACGAAGCTCTCGAAGTCCCGGGTGTGCCGGACCGGTTCGGTGAATCCGGTGAAGGCGCTGAAGCCGTCCTGGTTGGTCAGGGTGTAGGAGGGCGCGGCCAGGCGGTAGCGGCGGGTCAGCCTGAGCGGCTCGTCGTCGATCAGGACCTCGGCGGGGTCGATCCGGTGCCCGGCCGGGGCGGCGGCGTCGAAGCGGTAGCGGACGTTGCCGGAGACGGCCAGCGGGGCGAAGGAGAGGCCGTCGCCGGCGGTCGACGCCCACTGCTGCTCCAGGGCGTCGTGGATCTGCCGTCCGGTGACCGTGACGGTGACGATCGGGTCGCCGAAGCCGACCGCGTTCCACGCCTGCCCGAAGGTGACCGCGCCGTCGGACGCCTCGTCGCGCACCAGGTCACCGGAGATGATCGCGGCGCCGACCCGCGGGGCCACCGCGATCACCGCGAGTTCGGCCGGGACGTTGCGGTGCCCGCCGGGGTCGTCCATCGGGCCGTGCGGCTGACTGCCCGCCCAGAGCGCCCAGTCGGCGACGAGGTTGCCCATGGTGGACTCCCCCACCGCGTTGCGCCGCTGGGTGAAGGAGGCGGTCTGGGTGCCGATCCGGGTGCGGGCGCGGCGGGCGCCGTAGCCGGCCCAGTAGTCGGCGATCTCCTTAAGCTCCCGATCGGGCGCGATGTCACGGGTGTTGGGGTGGTTGACGGAGGTGGTCAGGGACCTGATGACCTTTCCGCTCACCGGGTCGAGCCGGAGGTTGATCTCGTTGATGATCTGGCCGTAGCAACCGGCCTCGACGAACGGGCGGGGCACGCCCCTGGGGTCCGGCAGCATCATGGTGAAGGCGCAGTGCCAGTGGCCGGTGACGATGGCGTCGATGTCGGGCGAGACCCGCAGCGCCAGTTCGTAGGCCGGCCCGGAGGGGTTGCTGCCGCTCTCGAAGTTGCCACCGGCGACCGCGCCGTCGTGCATGCTGAGCACGATCGCGTTGACGCCCTGACTCTTGAGCGCCTTGGCGCAGCGGTTGGCGGTCTCCAACTCGTCCAGGGTGCGCAGTCCCGGCTGGTAGGAGCCGGGGAAGGACTCGGTGCCGATGGCGGTCAGGTGGATGAAGCCGATCGGCAGCCGGCGGCCGCGGCCGGCGTCCACGTGCACGATGTTGTACGGCGGCAGCACCCGCTCGCCGGTGCCGCGACGGACCATGTTGGCGCTGTAGTAAGGGAAGTTGGCGCCGCGGAAGCGGTGGCCGGTGGAGTCGGTGAAGGAGACGTCGCGGCCGACGACGGGGAAGGCGCGGCCGCGTTCCATGTGGTCGCGGAGGAAGACCGTCGACTTGTCGAACTCGTGGTTGCCGGCCGAGGCGAAGTCCAGCCGCAGGGCGTTGAGCGCCTCGATGGTGGGCTCGTCGGCGAAGGAGGCGGCGTCGAACTCCCAGCCGGAGAAGAGGTCGCCGGGGGCGAAGAAGATGGAGTTGCGCCGCCCGGCGCGCAACCGCGCCAAGTGGGCGGCCATGTAGGCCACGCCGCCGACGGTGTAGCGCTTGCCGCCGGCGCCGGTGATGACGGAGTTGGCGCCCGGGGCGCTTTGCAGATAGCCGTGCAGATCGGTGATGTTGAGCAGTTGGACGTCGACGTACTCGTGTGCCGTGGCGGCGTCGCGGGCGTGGCCGGTGGCGTAGGCGTTGGTGCCGATCGCGCTGGCGGTGGCCATCGCCCCCGCGGCGGTTACGAAGGACCGTCGTCCGATGTCGCGCACTGCGTCACTCTCCTGAGCGGGTCCGACCGTTGGGGGACGACGGGAGAGTCAAACGCGCCGCGCGGGACAACCGGCCACCAGGACGCGTACCGGGCGTGAACGGCGGGGGACAGTCGCCCCCGGGGGCGTGTCCCGTGGATCATGGCCGGTGCGCGCGGTCACGATCCACGGGACACGCCTGGACGGGGGTGCGGTGCGCGGTGGTGTCCCTCGTTCGCCCGCCGGGTGGGCCCTTACGGGTGCTCAGAGGGGGGGTGGCGCGGGGAGGCGCGCCGGGCTGGGTCAGGGGAGTTCGGGGCCGCGGGCGGCGGGGTCCGAGCCGACCACCGGTGCGGCCTCGGGGTCCGGCGCCGGCTGCGCAACGGGGGCGCTGTCCGCCAGTTCCTGGCCGCGGAGCAGGAACCACGCGGCGACCGCGGCGCCGAGCAGTACCACCGCGCCGATGCCGGCCGCGGTGTCCACGCCGCTCACGAAGGCGTCCTGAGCGGTCTTCAGCAGGGTGGCGCTCTGCTCGGCGGGGAGTTGGGCGGCGGCGTCCACGGCGCCGCCGAGCGAGGAGCGGGCGGCGTCGACGACGTGCCCGGGCACCCCGGCGGGGGCGGTGAAGCCCTGGTAGATGCTGGTAACGATGGAGCCGAGCAGGGCGATGCCGAGCGCGGCGCCGAGCTCGTAGGCGGTCTCGGAGACCGCGGAGGCGGAGCCGGCTTCCTCCTTGGGCACGCTGGAGAGGATCACGTCGGCGGTGACGGTGAAGGCGAAGCCGGCGCCGATGCCGACGACGAAGAGGATGATGGACAGCGCGAGGGTGCCGGTGTCGCCGTGCAGGGCCGTGCAGCCGGCCAACGAGAGGCCGACCACCGCGAGGCCGCCGGCCACCACCAGCCGCACCGACAGCCGGCGGGCGACCCAGCCGGCGGCCAGCCCGGCGCCCACCGCGCCGACCGCGGCCGGGAGTTCGACCAGGCCGGCGTTGAGCGGCGAGCGCATCTGCACCATCTGGAGGAACTGGGAGAGGAAGAAGACCAGTCCAGACAGGCCGAGGATGGTCAGCAGGTCGGCCAGGACCGCGCCGGAGAAGCCCCGGTGTTGGAAGAGCTTCATGTTCAACAGCGGTGAATCGAGGGTGAGCTGGCGGCGGACGAACCACACCAGCGCGAGCAGGCCGATGACGGCGGCCGGCCCGATGTCCCAGCGGAAGCCGTGCACCGCCGCTTCCTTGATGGCGTAGACGACGCCGACGATGCCCACCAACGACAGCAGCACGCTGGGGATGTCCCACGGGCCCGGGTCGGGGTTGCGGGACTCGGGGATGACCTTGGCGCCGACGACGACCAGCAGCAGCATCACCGGAAGGTTGATCAGGAAGACCGAGCCCCACCAGAAGTGGCCCAGCAGGAAGCCGCCGAGGACCGGCCCGACCGCGGTGCCGGCCGAGGCCATCGCGCCCCAGATGCCGATCGCCAGGCTGCGTTCCTTGGGGTCGTGGAAGAGGTTGCGGATCAGGGCGAGGGTGGACGGCATCAACGTCGCGCCGGCCACTCCCTGGAGGGCCCGGGCGGCGATCATCATCTCCGGGGTGCTGGCGTAGGCGGCGAGCACCGACATCGCGCCGAACGCCATCGAGCCGATCAGCAGCAGCTTCTTGCGGCCGATCCGGTCGCCGAGGCTGCCCATGGAGACCAGCAGTCCGGCGATGACGAAGGAGTAGATGTCGCCGATCCACAGCAACTGGGTGCCGGACGGCCGCAGGTCCTCGCTCAGGAAGGGGGTGGCGAGGCCGAGGACGGTGGCGTCGACGCCGACCAGCAGCACCGCCAGAACGAGGACCGAGAGCGCGAGCCAACGGCCCGGACGGGGTTGGTCGTCGACATGGGCCGCACCGGCCCGGGATGGCGCTGTGCGCTCGCTCATTTCTCCATGCTCCGTCGGATGCCGCCGAGCAGCAGCTCGGCGATCGAGTGGTTGAGGTCGCCGCGGGCCAGGCGTCCTTCGTGGACCGACCAGGCACCCGCGCCGAGGAGGCCATAGAACGCCTCGGTCAGCCAGACCGAGCTGAGGTCGACGCGGAAGTCGCCCTCTTCCTGGCCGCGCCGGAACAGCGCGGCGAGCCGGGAGTCGAGCCGGGCCCAGCCGGCGTTGACCGTGCCGCCCTCGAAGAGCTGGTTCTCGGTGAAGAGGAAGGCCAGTACGGCGGCGACCGGTTCGGCCTCGCGGACCAGGCGGCGCAGCGCCTCGACGGCGCTGTCGTCGTCGAGGCGGGCGGCGTCCATCGCCCGCGCGAACCGCTCGATGCCGTGCTCCTCCAGGGCGCGGATCAGCGCATCGCGGCCGGCGAAGTGCCGGTGCAGGGTCGCCCGGCTGATGCCCGCGGCGCGCGCGATCTCGTCCATGGACGTCGTGGAGCGGCGGGTGAGCAGCGCGGCGGCCTCGGTGAGTACGCGTTCTCGATCCACAGCCATGAGACAGAGGTTAACCGAATGAGACGTCGATGTCTCATTGATTATCTCGCGCTCCCACCACGCACGAGGGCGGCCCCCACTCGCATCGAGTGGGGGCCGCCCTCAACGTCCGGGCGCGGCCCGGCCGTCGACGTCACTTCCGGGCCGCGGCCCACTCCTGCTGCCGGGCCAGGTCGGCCCGCACCTCGGCGAGCTGCACCGCCACCGCCGACGGTGCGGTGCCGCCGCGGCCGTTGCGGGAGGCCAGCGCGCCGGGGACGTTGAGCACGCCCCGGACCTCGGGCGTCAGATGCGGCGAGATCTTGACGAACTGCTCGTCGGTGAGCTGGTCCAGCTCGATGCCCTGCGCCTCGCACTCCTTGACGCACTCGCCGGCCACCTCGTGCGCCACCCGGAACGGCACGCCCTGCTTCACCAGCCACTCCGCGACGTCGGTGGCCAACGAGAAGCCGGCCGGCGCCAACTCCTCCATCCGCTCCCGGTTGACGGTGAGGGTGGCCATCATCCCGGTGAACGCCGGGAGCAGCACCTCCAGTTGGTCGCAGGAGTCGAAGACCGGCTCCTTGTCCTCCTGGAGGTCACGGTTGTAGGCGAGCGGGAGGGCCTTCAACGTCGCCAGCAGGCCGGTCAGATTGCCGATCAGCCGGCCGGACTTGCCGCGCGCCAGCTCCGCGATGTCCGGGTTCTTCTTCTGCGGCATGATCGAGGAGCCGGTGGAGAAGGCGTCGTGGAGCGTGACGAAGGAGAACTCCTTCGTGTTCCAGACGATGACCTCCTCCGCGATCCGCGAGAGGTTGACGCCGATCATCGCGGTGATGAAGGCGAACTCCGCGACGAAGTCCCGGGAGGCGGTGCCGTCGATGGAGTTGCCCGCCGAGCCGCGCTCGAAGCCGAGGTCCGCGGCGACCGCCTCCGGGTCCAGACCCAGGCTGCTGCCGGCCAACGCCCCCGATCCGTAAGGCGAGACGGCGGTCCGCTCGTCCCACTGCCGCAGCCGCTCGGCGTCCCGGGACAGCGCCTGGACGTGGGCGAGCACGTGGTGGGCGAAGAGCACCGGCTGGGCGTGCTGGAGGTGGGTGCGGCCGGGCATCGCGACGTCCGGGTGCGCCTCGGCGAGGCCGACCAGCGCCTCCTGGAGGTCGGCGAGCAGCCCGCCGACGATCCGGGCGTGGTCGCGCAGGTACATCCGGAACAGCGTGGCCACCTGGTCGTTGCGGGACCGGCCGGCCCGCAGCTTGCCGCCGAGGTCCGGGCCGAGCCGCTCCAACAGCCCCCGCTCCAGGGCGGTGTGCACGTCCTCGTCGGCGATGGTGCCCACGAACTCACCGGAGGCGACGTCGCCTTCGAGTCGGTCCAGCCCGTCGAGCATCCGCGCCAGCTCGTCCTCGGTGAGCAGGCCCGCCTTGTGGAGCACCCGGGCGTGGGCGCGCGATCCGGCGATGTCGTAGGGGGCCAGGCGCCAGTCGAAGTGCACCGAGGCGGACAGCTTGGCCAGCGCCTCGGCCGGTCCGTCCGCGAACCGCCCGCCCCAGAGCCGGACGTCACCGGTGTTGCCGTTGCTCACTTGTGCTGCTCCTTGGTGGATGGAGTGGTGGCCGGCTGCCCGCCGGTGGGGGTGCGCCCGTGCCCGGGCCACGGAGCCCGCGTCCGGCTCTGCCTGCCCTGTCGCTTTGGGCTCCGCCTGCCAGATCGCGCTGCCCGGCAATCTTGCTCACCATGCCGAAGAGTTCGATGAACCCCTTGGAGGGCGACCGGTCGAACGTGTCACCGGTGTCGCAGGCGCCCGCGGGGCCGAAGTCGCAGGAGGGCGTCGGCGAACCCGTCCCCGGCGTCGAGCTCCTCGGCGCCGGCCTCCCCGGCGAGCCGGCCGACGCAGACGGAGGTGTCCGGTCCGCCCGCGTAGGCGCGTACGACGCGCTCGGTCATGGGGCCCTCCTTACGTGCATGCCCTGGTAGGCATAAGTATGCATTCGACTGCATGATTCGTCAATCGAGAGGGGAAGCACAGGTCAGCGGGGCGATGCGCGGTCGCTCGGGGCGCTTCGGAGGGGGCGACGGGCCCCGCCGGGGAGCTCGGGAGCGCCCCGAAAAGACCCCGCTTTGGATTCATCGGCCGGGACAGGGTATTTTTCTGTCTGCACGCCCCGACCGGGAACGCCCGGTCGGTACGAGCACCGGGACGTGGCGCAGCTTGGTAGCGCACTTGACTGGGGGTCAAGGGGTCGCAGGTTCAAATCCTGTCGTCCCGACGGTGCAGAACGCAGGCCGGAGGCCGCCTCTCGCAGGGATGCGAGAGGCGGCCTCCGGTCGTTGTGCGTGCGCAAGTGGGGCGTTCCGCGGCGTGTGCGCTGCGGAACGCCCCCGCGGGTGCTAGCGCGCCCCCTGCGCGAGCTGGAGGAGATGGTCGGCGAGCTGCTGGCCGCCCGACGGATCGCGGCTGATCAGCATGAGGGTGTCGTCGCCGGCGATGGTGCCGAGGATGTCGTGGAGCTCCGCCTGGTCGATGGCGGAGGCCAGGAACTGGGCGGCGCCCGGCGGGGTGCGCAGGACGACGAGGTTGGCCGACGCCTCGGCGGAGATGAGGAGTTCGCCGGAGAGGCGGCGCATCCGCTCCTCCTTGGCGGACTCCCCCAGCGGCGCCCGCGGCTTGCGGTCGCCGCCCTCGCTCGGCACCGCGTAGATCAGCTCGCCGCCGGTGTTGCGGATCTTGACCGCGCCCAGCTCGTCCAGGTCGCGGGAGAGCGTCGCCTGGGTGACGGAGAGGCCGTCGTCGGCGAGCAGCTTGGCGAGCTGGCTCTGGGAGCGGACCGGTTGCCGGTTGAGGATGTCCACGATCCGGCGGTGGCGGGCGGTGCGGGTCTGCGGCACGGCCGGGCCGTTGATCGGCGGCTCGGTGTCCTGCGGCTCGGTCATCGTTGCGTCAGTCTCCGGATCATCGTTCCCCGTTGGCCGCTTGCTCGGCCGTCGACAGGACGCCGGGGAGCTTCTGGAGGAAGGTCTCCACCTGCTCGTCGGAGACGATCAGGGGCGGGGCGAGCCGGATGACGTCCGGCGCGACCGCGTTGACCAGAAGGCCCGCGTCCTGGGCCGCCTGTTGCACCTGGGATGCGTGGGGCCCGGTCAAGACGATACCGAGGAGCAGGCCGACTCCGCGGACCTGGCCGACCAACGGGTGCGCAACGGCCTCGATCCCGGAGCGCAGCCGCTCGCCGGTCAGCCGGACGCGGTCGAGCAGGCCGTCCGCCTCGATGGTGTCCAGGACGGCGAGGGCGCCGGCGCAGACGACCGGGTTGCCGCTGAACGTCGAGCCGTGCGAGCCCGGGGTGAGCAGCTCGGCGGCCGGGCCGAAGGCGAGGGTGGCGCCGATCGGGAGGCCGCCGCCGAGGCCCTTGGCGAGGGTGATGACATCGGCCTCGACGCCCTCGGCCTGCGAGGCCAGCCAGTGGCCGGTGCGGCCGATGCCGGTCTGGATCTCGTCGAGGACCAGCAGGGTGCCGGTGGCGGCGGTGATCTCGCGGGCGGCCTTGAGGTAGCCGGCGGGCGGGACGATGACGCCGTTCTCGCCCTGGACGGGTTCGAGGATGACGAAGGCGGTGTCGGTGGTGACGGCGGCCCGCAGGGCGTCCGCGTCGCCGTACGGGACGTAGGTGACGTCGCCGGGCAGCGGGCGGAACGGGTCCTGCTTGGTGGGCTGGCCGGTGAGCGCCAGGGCGCCCATGGTGCGGCCATGGAAGCCGCCGGTGGTGGAGACGATGTGGGTGCGGCCGGTCAGCCGGCCGATCTTGAAGGCGGCCTCGTTGGCCTCCGCGCCGGAGTTGGAGAAGTAGACCCGGCCGGGCCGGCCGGCGAGCGCGAGCAGGCGCTCGGCGAGGGTGACGGTGGGCTGCGCGACGAAGAAGTTCGACACATGGCCGAGGGTGGCGATCTGGTCGGTGACGGCGCGGACCACCGCGGGGTGGGCGTGGCCCAGCGCGTTGACCGCGATGCCGCCGAGGAAGTCGAGGTAGGCGTTGCCGTCGGCGTCCCAGACGGTGGCGCCCGCACCGCGGACGAGCGGGAGGCGGGGGGTGCCGAAGTTGTCCATCATGGCGGCCCCCCAGCGCCGGGTGAGCCCTTCGTTGGTGGCCGGCCCGTGGTCGGTCGTGGTGTCCCCGGTGGTCGGGGTCGCTGCCGCGGTGTTCATTCCGTCCCCTGTGCGGTGTGGTGTGCGGTGGGCTGGGCGTCGTCGGAGCGCGGTTCGGGGTCCGGGACGACCATGGTGCCGATGCCCTCGTCGGTGAAGATCTCCAGCAGGATGGAGTGTTGGACCCGGCCGTCGATGACCCGGGCGGTGCGCACCCCGTTGCGCACCGCGTGCAGACAGCCCCGCATCTTCGGGACCATGCCGCTGGCCAACTCGGGCAGTAGCCGCTCCAGTTGGCTGGCGGTGAGCCGGGAGATCACCTCGTCGCTGTGCGGCCAGTCCTCGTAGAGGCCCTCGACGTCGGTGAGGACCATCAGCGTCTCCGCGCCGAGCGCCGCGGCCAGTGCGGAGGCGGCGGTGTCGGCGTTGACGTTGAAGACGCCGGAGAGCTCGCCCTCGTCGCTGCTGCGGGCGATGGACGAGATGACCGGGATCCGGCCGTCGTCCAACAGCGCCTGCACGGCGCCCGGGTCGATCGCGGTGATCTCGCCGACCCGGCCGATGTCGACCCGCTCGCCGTCGACGTCGGCGTAGTGCTTGGTGGCGGACATCAGCTGGGCGTCCTCGCCGGTCATGCCGACGGCGAGCGGGCCGTGCTCGTTGAGCAGGCCGACCAGCTCGCGCTGGACCTGGCCGGCCAGCACCATCCGGACGACGTCCATCGCCTCGGGCGAGGTGACCCGCAGGCCGCCCTTGAACTCCGAGGCTATGCCGAGGAGTTCGAGCTGGGCGCTGATCTGCGGGCCGCCGCCGTGGACCACGACCGGGCGCAGTCCGGCGTGCCGCAGGAAGACCACGTCCTGGGCGAAGGCGCGCTTGAGCTCCTCGTCCACCATCGCGTTGCCGCCGAACTTGATCACCACGGTCCTGCCGTGGTGCCGGGTCAGCCAGGGCAGCGCCTCGACGAGGGTGCGGGCCTTGGGGAGCGCGGTGTGCTTACGGGTCGTCATGCGACGGTCTCGTTCCGCTCGGTGAGGGAGGCGTGGGGTGTGAGGAGGGGTGCTGCGGGGCTGGCCGTGGGGCCGGTCACGAGGAGTACGCGCTGTTCTCGTGGACGTAGTCGGCGGTGAGGTCGTTGGACCAGATCACCGCGGAGTGCGCGCCGGCGGCGAGGTCGGCGGTGATCCGCACCTCGCGGTAGCGCATGTCCACCAGCTCGCGGTCCTCGCCCACCGAACCGTTCCTGCACACCCAGACGTCGTTGATCGCGACGTTGAGCCGGTCCGGGTCGAAGGCGGCGGCGGTGGTGCCGATGGCGGAGAGCACCCGGCCCCAGTTGGGGTCCTCGCCGTGCAGGGCGCACTTGAGGAGGTTGTTGCGGGCGATGGAGCGGCCGACCTCGACCGCGTCGTCCTCGCTCGCGGCGTTGATCACCTCGATGCGGATGTCCTTGCTGGCGCCCTCGGCGTCGCCGATCAGCTGCCGGGCCAGGTCGTCGCAGACCTCGCGGACCGCCGCGGCGAAGGAGTCCGGGTCCGGGACGACGCCGGCGGCGCCGGAGGCCAGCAGCAGCACGGTGTCGTTGGTGGACATGCAGCCGTCGGAGTCGACCCGGTCGAAGGTGGTGCGGGTGGCGCCGCGCAGCACGGCGTCCAACTGCTCGGCGGGGACGTCGGCGTCGGTGGTCAGCACCGCGAGCATGGTGGCGAGACCGGGCGCGAGCATGCCGGCGCCCTTGGCCATGCCACCGACGGTGATGCCCTCGGAGGTGGTCACCTGGGCGGTCTTGTGGACGCTGTCGGTGGTCTTGATGGCGATGGCGGCCTTCTCGCCGCCGTGGCCGGTGAGTTCGGCGGCGGCCTTCTCCACGCCGGGCAGCAGCTTGTCCATCGGCAGCCGCACCCCGATCAGGCCGGTGGAGGCCACCGCGACCTCGCCGGCGCTGTGCCCGTCCAGCACCTCGGCGACCTTCTCGGCGGTCGCATGGGTGTCCTGGAAGCCGAGCGGGCCCGTACAGGCGTTGGCGCCACCGGAGTTGAGGATCACCGCGGAGACCCGGCCGCCCTTGAGGACCTGCTCGGACCAGAGGACCGGCGCGGCCTTGACGCGGTTGGCGGTGAACACGCCGGCGGCGGCCAGCCGCGGCCCGCTGTTCACCACGAGGGCGAGATCGGGGTTCTGGCTCTCCTTGATCCCGGCGGCGATGCCCGCCGCGAGGAAGCCCTTGGCTGCCGTCACACTCACTGCTTCTCCTCGTTCGCCCCGCCGCAGCAGCGGCTCGTGTCGTCGTCGGCCGCGTGGTGCGGCGACGCCCCTTCGGTCGTGGACCACGGCCCGGCGGCCGCGCCTGCTCCGCCGGGAAGTGCCCGGCTCACGGCGCGACCCCGGTCGCGGAAAGGCCCAGGTCCTCGGGGAGGCCGAGGGCGATGTTCATGCTCTGGACCGCGCCGCCGGCGGTCCCCTTGGTCAGGTTGTCGATCGCGCTGATCGCGATGATCCGGCCGGCCGCCGGGTCGAGCGCCACCTGGATCTGCGCGGCGTTGGAGCCGTACACGGCCGCGGTCGCGGGCCACTGTCCCTCGGGCAGCAGCCGGACGAACACCTCGCCGGCCAGCGCCTTCTCGTACGCGGCGCGGACCGACTCGGCGGTCACGCCGGGCCGGGCCTTGGCCGAGCAGGTGGCGAGGATGCCGCGCGGCATCGGCGCCAGGGTCGGGGTGAAGGAGACCGAGACCGGCTCGCCGGCGGCCGCGCCGAGGTTCTGCGCGATCTCCGGGGTGTGCCGGTGGCCGCCGCCGACGCCGTACGGGCTCATCGAGCCCATCACCTCGGAGCCCAGCAGGTGCGGCTTGACGGCCTTGCCGGCGCCGGAGGTGCCGGACGCCGCGACGATCACCGCCTCCGGCTCGGCGAGGCCGGCCGCGTAGGCGGGGAAGAGCGCGAGCGAGACGGCGGTGGGGTAGCAGCCGGGGACCGCGATCCGCCGGGCCCCGGTCAGCGCCGCCCGGCCACCGGGCAGCTCCGGCAGGCCGTAGGGCCAGGTGCCGGCGTGCGGCGAGCCGTAGAACGCCTCCCAGGCTGCGGCGTCCCTGAGCCGGAAGTCGGCGCCGCAGTCCACCACCAGTACGTCGGGGCCGAGTTGCTCGGCGACCTCGGCGGACCGGCCGTGCGGCAGCGCCAGGAACACCACGTCGTGGCCGGCCAGCGCCTCGGCCGAGGTGGGCGCGAGCTCCCGGTCGGCGAGGGGGGCGAGGTGCGGCTGCAGGTCGCCCAGGCGCTGCCCGGCGTTGGAGTGCCCGGTCACCGCCCCGATCTCGACCCGGGGGTGCCCCAGGAGCAGGCGCAGGAGCTCACCCCCCGCGTATCCGCTCGCTCCGGCGACTGCTGCTCGTACCGTCATGGCCCGTCGACCCTCCTCTTCGATGGCATGACTATACGGAAGGCGGCAGTTTTATGCAATGGCCCGGCTGGCCTGTCGCCGAGGATCACGGCGGCGTCCGCTCATCTCCCGTATACGTGGTCGGTGTTGGGCTTCGGGGCCGGGCGGTGGCGGGCCGCCGGGCCCGCGGCGAAGGCGCGCAGCAGGTTCTCAGTGGTGCGGGTGACGAAGGCGCCGGTGCGGCGGTCGAGGCCGTGGTTGCGGCCGTTGTCCCGGGTGCCGGCCATCAGGGCCTCGACCCAGCGCATGGTGCCGGTGGCGAAGACCCCGGCGCCGCTGGGCACGGTGTAGTAGGCGGAGTCGGCGTGGCTGGCGCGGCCCCGGCAGACCAGCGGGGAGTGCGCGACGATCTCCAGGTCGGCGGGGGTGGGGGCCTCGGGGGTGACCCGGTCGTACTCCACCCCGACCAGGTGCGCGAAGGCGTCCCCCGGCGTGACCCCGGTGCCCTCGAAGAGCCAGTGGTCGGCGCCGTGGACGACGTAGGGCGCGTCCGTCGGGTACCCCTCGTAGAAGACGCCGGTGAGCGAGGACTCGGGGTCGGCGGCGGGCGGGGCGCGGAAGTCGTGGGTGGGCGGGGCCTGGTGGGCGGCGTAGGCGGGGTCGTCGCGGTAGGCGGTCTTGTAGCAGGTCACGGTGGGCGGCCCGGCGTCCGGGCCGGCGTCCAGGCGGACCCGGCGGAAGCAGGCGTTGGCGCCGAGGAAGGCGACGTTGGTGCCGGCGTCGCGGGCCCGGGTGACGTGCGCGCGCTGCTGCGGCGTCCAGTACTCGTCGTGGCCCAGGGAGAGCACGGCGGTGGCGCCGCGCAGCGCGTCGGCGTCGCGATGGACGTCGAGCGAGGTGGTGTAGGCCAGCGGCAGTCCGAGGCGTTCGGCCAGTACCACCAGGGCGCGCTCGTAGACCAGGAACTTCTCGGCGCCGGTGGCGTCGTAGGGGCGGTCGAAGGCGACGGCGAGGGAGCGGTCGGCGTAGTCGCCGCCCGGGCCGCGGTAGAGGCTGTGGCCGCCCCAGGCGTTGTACGCCTGCCAGGTCGTCACCGCGTGCATCAGCACGGTGCGGCCCGCGGCGGCGGGTGAGCGGACCACGAGCGGGACGTAGCGCTGGTGGCCGTGGTCGGCGTCCAGCCGCAGCAGGTAGGCGCCGGGCGGCCAGCCGTCGGTGCCAACGACGGTGGTGCGCGGCCAACCCGCCCGTACGGTACGGGTCTTGGGCAGCAGGTGCGGGGCGGCGGCGCGGCGTCCGGCGAGGCGGTCCGAGCGCCACACCAGGCGGGCCTGGGCGCCGCCGTACCAGCCGACCCGGTAGGCACGGATGTGAAAGCCGGGCGCGGTGGTGGAGACGTGCAGGCCGAACTCCTCACCGGGGAGCACGCTGACGCGGTCCGGGTAGCCCTCGATCGCGTCCGGCGGGCCGGTGGCGCGCAGCCGCCAGTCGGGGCTGCCGGGGCGGTCCCGCTCGGCGGCGAGCGGGTCGGTGGGGCGGCCGCCGGCCGGGCCGCCGCCGGAGGTGTCGCAGCCGGTCAGGCCGGTGGCCAGGGCCGCGAGCCCGGTGGCCGCGCCGAGGAAGCGCCGGCGGTCCAGGCCGGGCCGCGGGGGCTCACCGGTGCCGCCCTCCCCCGCGTCGTGCGCCGCGCCGTCCGCCATCGGCCCGCTCCCGTCCGTGCGTTCCCGGTGGTGCCCGGCGGCCTCGTGGTGCGACGGTGTCGCCGGGCGCCGGTGCTCGTTCCAGGACGATCCTGCGCCGGGTGGCGCGGCCCGACGACCGCAGCGGGCCCGAACGCGGGTACCGGGAGCGCGCGTGCCCGGCCGCCTCGGGGACGACCGGGCACGCCCACCGCTCCACCGGTGGCTCAAGCGGGCTGTGGCATCTCGTTCTTGAGGGACTTACGGAGTTGCTCGCGCAGCTCGGAGCTGTCCGTGTGGCCGTGCACGGAGACCGCGTGCGCGGTGGCGGCGCGGAGGACTTCCTCCTCCTCGCCGGCGATGACGAGGGAGCACTTCGTCTCGCTCGGGTAGTCCCGGCAGTCGATCATCTTGCGCATGCCCCACCACCTCCTCGTCCTTCCAGTGTCGGCCGGCGGCAACCGGCCCGCCAGCGGGTACGGGGAACCGCGTATGGCGCCGCGGTGGCCGCGGCTGGTGCAGTAGAAGGGAGAAGACGGCGGTCTCGGCGGTCTCCGCCCGCGCGGGCGGGAAGCGCGTCCTTGCCGTCGGGCGCCTCGCGCGCCCGACGCCCCCGGCCGGTCTTCCCCCGGCCGGCCGGGCGGCCCCGCTCCGGACGGCTCCCGGACGCCTCGGGAGCCGCCCCGAGCGGCCTTGACCGTTGTCGGGGCGCTCGGCACGCTGGACGTATGAGCACGGCCGCGGAGGCCGGCGTGCGGCGCATCCTCCCCGTTGTGGACCTCCTCATCGACGCCGTGGACGAGGACGTCCTGGTCCCGGCGCTGCTGCCGCTGCTGCTCGACGCGGTCCCCGGCGACAGCGTCATCTGGTCGCCCCGCCCGGACCCGGCCCATCCGCTGCGCACCCTCCCCGACGACCTGCTGAGCCGGGACGTGCTGGACGCCTTCGACCGCGGGTGGTGGTGCGACTCCTTCGTGCGGCACACCCGGCTCGGCAGCGGGGCCGCGTTGCGCCGCTCCGCCCTCCAGACCACCGGCGAGTTCCACGCCCTGCCCGTCTACCCCGACGTCTACCGACCGTTCGGCGCCGAGCGGCAGTTGGCGATGTCCTTCCCCGCCGGGTACGCCGCGGGCGGGCCGCGCCGGGTCGCGGTGGTGGTCAGCCGGGGCCGCCGGGACCGCGACTTCAGCGACGCCGACGTGGCCGCCGCCGGCCTGCTGCGCACCCGTCTGACCCGGGCCCTGGGCCGCCTCGCCCCGCCGCCCCCGGAGCCGGCCCGGGACCTGGTCACCCGCCGCGAGTCGGCCGTCCTCGGACTGCTCGCCGACGGCCTGACGAACCAACAGATCGCGCACCGGCTGGCGATCAGCCCGCGCACCGTCGACAAGCACCTGGAACACGCCTACGCCAAGCTGCGGGTCGGCGGCCGGGTCGCGGCGGCCAACGCCTGGCTGATGCGGACGGGCGGGGCGCCGGACCACGGGGCCGACGGTCCGGCGTGAGCGGCCAAGTACCCGTCGGCCGCGGCGACTTGACCGTCAGGGACGGTCCGGGCCTGATCCATCGGACGGGCTCTGGGAAGTCTCCGGCGCGACGGGCCCCGGGTCGAGCAGCCCGAGCGTCATCCACTGCTCGGGCGCGACCAGCGGCCGGAAGCCGACCTTCTCGTAGACGCCGTGCGCGTCCTTGGTGGCGAGGGTGATCCGGGCCAGCCCGTGCGGCTCCAGTTCCGCGGCGACGGCCTCCACCAGGGCGGTGCCCAGGCCCTTGCCGCGGTCGTCGGAGCGGATGTAGACGTCGCAGAGCCAGGCGAAGGTGACGTAGTCGGTGACGACCCTGGCGTAACCGACCTGGCGACCCGAAGCGGCCTCGTACAGGCCGAAGTTGAGCGATCCGGCGACGGCACGGTCGTGGTGCGCGCGGGTCCGGCCCAGGGCCCAGTAGGAGTCGGTGGCCAGCCAGTGGTGGACCAGGGCCACATCGAGCCGGTCGGGGTCGGTGGAGATCTGGTAGCCGTCGAGGGCGCGCGCGTTCATGCCGGGAGACTGGCAGATGGGGCGCGCGGAGTCGAACGGGCTCCCGAGGTCGACCCCGGCCCGGTCAGTCGACCGGGATGCCCAACTCCTCGCAGGCGGTGCGGAGTCGGCGGACACCCTCGTCCAGTTCGCCGGGGCCGGCCGCGGTGGCGAAGCTCAGCCGCAGGTGGGCGGCGGGCGGCTCGGCGGGGAAGTAGGGGCGGCCGGCCGCCACCGCGACGCCGGCGCGCAGCCCGGCGCCGGTCAGCGCCGCCTCGTCGGTGCCGTCCGGCAGCCGCAGCCAGAGGTGGCAGCCGCCGCGGGCGGTGCGACTGCCGGGCCCCGCGGCGACCAGCGCCGGCACCTCGCGCTCCAACGCGGCCCGCATCGCCTGCCGACGGGTCGCCAACTCCCCGGCCACCAGCCGTAGATGACGACCCCAGGCGGGCGAGCCGACGAGCTCCAGCGCGGCCTCCTGGAGCGGGGCGGGCACGAAGAAGCTGTCGACGATCTGGATGGCGCGCAGCCGGTCGAGCACCGGGCCGCGGGCCGCGAGCGCGCCCACCCGCAGGCTCGGCGAGGTGATCTTGGTGAGCGAGCGGACGTGCACGACGGTGCCGTCCGGGTCGTCGGCGAGCAGCGTCGGCGGCAGCGGGGGCGCATCGGCGTGGCCCAGGAAGCGGGCGAAGTCGTCCTCGACGACGAACGCGCCGGCGGCCCGGGCGATCCGCAACACCTCCCGGCGGCGCTCGGCGGCCAGCGCCGCGCCGGTGGGGTTCTGGAACAGCGGCTGGCAGACGAACAGTCGGGCGCCGCTGGCCCGGAAGGCGTCGGCGAGCAGGTCGGTGCGCACGCCGTCGGCGTCCATCGGGACCGGGACCGGGCGGAGTCCGGAGGCGCGGGCGACCGCCAACATGCCGGGATAGGTGGGCGATTCGACCAGGACCGGTGCGCCGGGCGCGGCCAGCGCGCGCAGCGCTGCGGTCAGCGCGCTCTGGCCGCCGGCGGTGATCAGGACGTCGCTGGCGGCGAGCGGTCCGCCGGGCCCGCCGATCTCCCGGGCGAACCACTCGCGCAGCTCCGGCACCCCGTCCAGGGGCGGCCGGCCCCAGGCGCCGGGCCGCCGTCCGGCCCGGGCCAGTGCGGCGGCCAGGGCGCGTTCGGGCTGGACACAGGGGTGCAGATAGCCGCCGTTGAGCTCGATGACGCCGGGCGCGGGGGCGGCGAGGGTGGCCACCACCCCGGTGGCGTCGACGCTGCGCGGCACCTGGTCGCCGGCCGGCTCGGCGCTCAGCGCGATCTCCTGCCAGGAGGTGTCGACCCGGCGGGGCGCCGCACCGCGCGGCTCGGCGCGGAACGCCCCGGCGCCGGGGCGGGTGACGACCAGCCCCTCGGAGACGAGCACGGCCAGCGCCCGGGAGACGGTCACCGGGCTGACCCGATGCCGCTCGACCAGCACCCGACTCGATGGCAGCTTCTCACCAGGAGAGTAGCGCTTCAGCTCCTCCCGCAGGCTCGCGGCCAGTTCAGCCCCACTGCTACGCTCATGCATGAGAGCCAATGATAGCGCTACCGTCCCGACGCCGATAGCAGTCGCCACCCCGACCTCCGCCCCCGCCGCACCGCTCCCGGCGCCGCAGGGCCGCCCGGCCGGCTCCGGCGCCCCGCTCGCCGTCCTCGGCGTCGCCTCCTTCTCGCTGACGTTCCCGGGGACCGCCTGGGCCCTTGAGGGGATGGGCCCCTGGACGGTGGTGATGCTGCGCAACGCGCTGGCCGCGGTGCTGGCCGGCGTATGCCTGGTGGCCTGCCGGACCCGGATGCCCGAACGTCGCCACTGGTTCGGCATCGCCGTGGTCGCGGCCGGCGTCGTGCTGGGCTTCCCGATCCTGACCACCCTCACCCTGCAGACCTCCACCACCTCGCACGCCGCCGTGGTCGTCGGCCTGCTGCCGCTGACCACCGCCGCGTACTCGGCGGTCCGCACCGGGTCCCGCCCGTCCCGGACGTTCTGGATCGCGGCCCTGGTCGGCGCGGTGCTCGTGATCGCCTTCGCGCTGCAGCAGAGCGGCGGCACCCCCAGCACCAGCGACCTCTACCTCTTCGCGGCGCTGGTGCTGTGCGCGGCCGGCTACGGCGAGGGCGGGCGGCTGGCCCGCCAGATGCCGGGCTGGCAGGTGATCGGCTGGGCGCTGGTGGTGGCGCTGCCGGTGACCGTGCTCGGCGGGGCGCTGTCGCTGTACGCCGAGCCGGCGCCGCGGTGGACGGGCCACTCGGTGGCCGGGCTGGTGTGGCTGGCGGTCGGCTCGACGCTCCTCGGAATGATGGTCTGGTACCGCGGGATGGCCGCCATCGGCATCTCCCGGGCCAGCCAGCTCCAGCTCGCCCAGCCGCTGCTGACCCTGGTCTGGTCGGTGGCGCTGCTCGGCGAACACCTGCCGCCGGCCGCCCCGCTGACCGCGCTGGGCGTGCTGGCCTGCATCGTGGTCACCCAACGGGCGCGCAGCTGACGGCCGGGGGCCGGGGCGCCCTCACCGGGTGCGCCCCGGCACCCCGGACCTAGACTGGCGAACGACGGCAGGTAGTGCCGTCCGGGCCGCTCGCGGGCCCGCAAACCGTTGGCCGCCCCACCGCCCGGCCGCCGTGCGCGTCGGCCGCCCCGGTAGGCGGCCGCCCGAAGCGGGAGGAGCCCAGATGCACGCGAAGACGGGCGACCGGCTGCTGGTGCACGGCAGGACCGTCGGTCACGGCGACCACGTCGTCGAGATCGTGGAAGTGCTGGGAACCAACGGCGAACCGCCCTTCCGCGTCCGCGCCGAGGACGGCCACGAAACGATCATGTGGCCCGGCCCGGACTGCGTCGTCCAGCACCCCAAGTCCACCGAACCCCACACCATCCGCTGACGGACCGCGCGGCGGTGGCGGGCCGCCCGCCACCGCCGCTTCGGCGCTCACGGCCGGGCCGGGCCGCCGTAGTGGTCCCTCACCACCCGGGCCAGCGCGCCCAGCGGGTCCTTCACCACGTCCTTGGTCGAGAAGTAGACGTGCCCCCCGACCTGCGGATGGCGGGCGGCGAAGGTGAGGTGCCGGGAGAGCTCGGCCGGATCCCGCCAGGCCGCGGGCTGCGCGGTCCGGCCCGCCTTGTAGAGCGCCTCGCCGATGTAGAGCGCCACCCGGGTACCCGCCACGACCTCGGCCCACCACGTCACCAGCTCCGCGTAGTCGGCGGCGGCGAAGCCCAGCGGCCAGTACACCTGCGGCACGATCGAGTCGACCCAGCCCTCCCGCACCCAGCGCCGGGTGTCGGCGTAGAGGTCGTCGTACGCCTGCACCCCGGCCTCGGTCCGGGAGCCGTGCGGATCGGTCGCACTGTTGCGCCAGACCGCGAACGGGCTGACGCCGAACGGCACGTGACGACCGGCGCCGGCGAGCCGCTCGTGCATCTCCCGGATCAGCAGGTTGACGTTGTCCCGCCGCCAGTCGCCGCGGCCCGCGAACTCCCCGCCGTACGCCTCGTAGGCCGCGTCGTCGCCGAACGCCCGGCCGGCTACCGGATACGGGTAGAAGTAGTCGTCGAAGTGCACCCCGTCGAGCGGGTAGCGGCGGACCGCGTCCATCATCGCGTCCTGGACGAAGCGGCGGACCTCGGGCAGCCCGGGGTTGTAGTAGAGCTTGCCGGCGTACGGCACCACCCAGCTCGGGCGTCGGCGGGCGGGGTGGCCGGGGGCCAGCCGGCCGGGGTCGGCGTGGTTGGCGATCCGGTACGGGTTGAACCACGCGTGCAGCGCCAGGCCGCGTCGGTGCGCCTCCCGGACCGCGAAGTCCAGCGGGTCCCAGCCCGGGTCGCGGCCCTGCACCCCGGTCAGGACCTGCGACCAGGGTTCGTACGGCGACGGCCAGAGCGCGTCCGCGGTCGGCCGCACCTGGAAGAAGACCGCGTTCAACCGGCGCCGGACCGCGGCGTCCAGGAGCCCGGCCAGTTCCCGCTGCTGGGCCGCCCGGTCCAGGCCGGGCCGGGACGGCCAGTCCAGGTTGGCCACCGTCGCCAGCCACATCCCGCGCAGCTGCCGACCGGCCGGGGCACCCCGGCCGGCCCCGGCACCCGCGCCGAGCAGCCAGGAGGCCGCCCCCAGCGCCGCCGCACCGAACCCGCGGCGTGAGATACCTCGCATGAAAAGCCCCCATCTCGTCCGATTCGTCCCGAGTAGCAGCCTCAGAATGCCCGCCCCTGTGCCCTCCTTCGGGTACGGCGCGGAGTAACGTCAAGGGCGAGGCGGCCGCCTAACCCTTACGGCGGACGCCGGTCCTGTAGATCAGCGAAAGGCACGAGGTGACGGACTCATTCGCCGACATTGCACGCGTCGGAGTGGTCGGCTGTGGCCAGATGGGCGCTGGCATCGCCGAGGTGTGCGCCCGCGCCGGACTGGACGTCAAGGTCGCGGAGACCACCGGTGAGGCACTGGAGTTGGGGCGCACCCGCCTGACCAACTCGCTCGACAAGGCCGCCGAGCGCGGCAAGCTGACGGTCGCCGAGCGCGATGCGTCGCTCGGCCGGCTCAGCTTCACCACCGACCTCGGCGAGTTCGCCGACCGTGACCTCGTCATCGAGGCGGTGGTCGAGAACGAGCAGGTCAAGACGGAGATCTTCCAGATCCTCGACCAGGTCGTGGTCCGCTCGGACGCCATCTTGGCCTCCAACACCTCGTCCATCCCGCTGGTGAAACTGGCGGTGGCCACCTCCCGGCCCGACCACGTCATCGGCATCCACTTCTTCAACCCGGCACCGGTGCAGAAGCTGGTCGAGCTGATCCCCGCGCTCACCACCAGCGAGGAGACCCTCAAGCGCGCCGAGTCGCTGACCCAGGACGTGCTCGGCAAGCACGCCATCCGCGCCCAGGACCGCTCCGGCTTCGTGGTGAACGCGCTGCTCATCCCCTACCTGCTCTCCGCGGTCCGGATGTTCGAGTCGGGCATCGCCAGCCGCGAAGACATCGACAACGGCATGGAGTTGGGCTGCGCCCACCCGATGGGCCCGCTCAAGCTCTCCGACCTGATCGGCCTGGACACCGTCGCCTCGGTCGCCGCCTCGATGTACGAGGAGTACAAGGAACCGCTGTACGCCGCACCGCCGTTGCTCCAGCGGATGGTGGACGCGGGCCGGCTCGGGCGGAAGTCGGGGTCCGGGTTCTACTCCTACTGAGGCCGGCTCCCCCGGCGGAGCCGCCGCTTCGCCGGGGGAGGTTGCGTGGGCCGGCCGCCCGGGCGGAAAGAGGGGGGCCCTCCGCCCGGGCGGGATACGAGGGCCGTCCGCCCGCCGCTCGGGGGAAAGTTCGGCGGGCGGACCCGGCCGGCGGGCGCCCGACCGCCGGCGTTTGTCCCCGTAAGAAGAGTGAACTCCCTTCCGGCCGTTGATGACAGAGTGTGAATGCGCCAACTCGGCGCGCGCGCTTCGCACCCCGTGCGAAATGCTTACGGAGCGTCACTTCGCACGGGGTGTGAAGCGCTGACCCGTATCTCCCCGCCGCACACGCTCCCGCCTTCTCCCCCAGCGCAGTTGACTGGTTCCGGTAACCACCCGACCGCCACCCGGAGAAGGAAAGAGGAGCGGAACGTGACCGCCCATCGGGACCCCGATCTGATCGCCGCCGACTTAGCGGAGCTGCGACGCCTACTCGACGTACGCACCGCCACGGTCGACGGCCAACTCAGGCTCCAGGCCCAGCGCTGCGAGCAGACCACCCGCGACGCGGACGAACTCCAGGCCCGTGTCACGCGGTTGGAGAGCAGGCGCTGGCCACTGCCCTCGCTCGCCGCCCTGGCCGGGCTGATAGCGGGGGCCGCCGCCCTGTGGCAGGCGTACGGGCGCTAGGTCCTGTCGTCAAACTCCCGTCGTCCGCCCGGAGGGCGGGCCGGGCGGTGGTCGGTGCGTGCTCTCGGCGTGCCGGGCGGCGGCCCCTGTACTGGACGTACTGGGGTCGTCGCCCGGTGC